>JAAXHI010000176.1:4035-4968 GCA_012270875.1 Candidatus Poribacteria bacterium
ATGCCGTTGCTTAAGGTAAAGCGGGTCACTTCAGGGGTGGCATTCGCAGCAAAAAGCGTGGCGAAATCCTCTGAAGCATTAGGTGCCTCAAGCTCCTCAGAAACCTGTCCGCTGGTGTTGCTGTTTTTATCAAGGATAGCAGCCCGCCCGATTTGATTGCGGATCGCTGGTTTTGCGTCCGTTTCAAGAATAACAGCCGCTTCAATAATTTCAACAGTCGGTTCGGATTGTGCCTCGAAACTATACGGTTGCTGAAATCTGGCAAGATATTGATGACCCACACCGAGCAGCAATACAACCAGAACCGTAGCCGTACTAAGAGCCATCCATGGGAACAACGGTTTTCCAGTTGGTGGTGATACCGGGTTTATATCAGCAACCTCTCGCATGATGTTCTCGTATAGGTTGTTAGATAATTGCCAACCGCCAAGCGTTTCGCTAATCAAGTGTTCATCTGAGGCTTGTAAACGCTCCCGTGCGCGCCGCAGCCGACTCGTAATTGTGTTCGCTGATACACCCAAGAATTTGCCAATTTCCTTTGTGGTCATCTCACCGAGATAGTAGAGCGTTACTACTGTGCGTTCGCTCTCTGGTAATTTATTCAGAAGTTGCTTGACAATTTCACGGCGATGCTCGGTTGCTTCTGTCTCACGCTGTTCCAACATATAACGCTCATAAGTTAGTTTATCTATTGCTTTCACAGACGCGTCCCCCAGCGGTTGCATCGCAGGTTTCCTTCGTCGGAGCCAATCGGTGCATAGGTTATTGGTGATAACATACAGCCACCCTGCAAATTGATTGCGATTCTTGAGTGTCGAGAGTTTCTTATATGCTTGAAGGAAGGTGTCTTGCGTAATCTCCTCAGCATAGTGAAAATCACCGATCTTCCGCCATGCCAAGGCGTGAACACTCTTTTGGTATCTTTGAACCAAG
>JAAXHI010000176.1:5025-12517 GCA_012270875.1 Candidatus Poribacteria bacterium
GAACTCTCCATATTGCGTCAACACAAACGATTGGATGCCTGCTAATACTTTCCTATCATTTCGATGATGCAATTTGACAACCAAAATAGGTAATGTTGTGAGATATATTCGTTCGTTCAGGCACGCGGACCTGAACAAACAAATATACATTTTCACCGAACTTCAACGTCAAAATGCATCACGTGGTGTGAGAAGCAATGTCATCCGCGCCTCTTCGGTTAGATACCGACTGACAACATCAGCAACATCAGCCGCGGAGACATTCGCAAATGCACTCGCAAGCTGCGGTAAAGTCTCACCATATTGATATTCGAGCATCCCCCACCATAGACCGATGTTCCCCAGTGCCATGGTTGCTGACGTACCTGCAGGTATCTGTTGCTTTATCATCTCTACATCCAAGGGTGAACTGAATTGCATGGAAAGTGACGGGGCCGCCATAGCAACCTGCCCGTTGTTTTCTGGTTGCTTGAGCCGGTTTATCAGCAGTCTAATGCGCTGCTTAACCACTTCTATATCTGTATCTGGCTTGAGTGAAGCACTGACCTGTAGATAGGTCTGTTCAGGTGTGACGAGATCAACGCTGCAGAGCACAAAACCCGTTAATTCTTTCAGTTGGGCATCCTGCATGAGTCCTAAACTCAGGAGTGCGTTCGCTATATATAACGCGGGATAATCTTCATCTTCCGAGTGGGGTATCGCGTAAGTTTCCATGTAGTGGGTTACATTGATATCCCAAGTGGCAGTTCGGTCTTTCACCGCCTCCGGTGTTGCTGTTGCTGGTGGCAGCGTCTTTGCTGTTAGGTTGATAGATCCGAGTTGTTCTTCCATTACTGGCTGCAGTGTTTCCGAGTCAATCCCACCGATGACGCACAAAAGAACCCGATCTGCTTGGACTAAGTGTAGATCTCGGTATTCTTGTAATTCACGCAACTTTGCGGATTGAACATCACCGCGCATGGATATATCGGTTTCACCGTGTCGAAAGACTTGGTTCCATGCGGCGGATGCCCATTTGTGCGTCGCTAATCTCATTTCAGTAGCGTCAATCTCGGACAAGGCCTTCGGTAACTCTTCGGCTAAACTTTCCCCTGAAAACGGTAACCCCGAAAGCCACTTTGCGTGGCGTTCCAAACCCTGCGTCCAATTATCGGTGTTACCGATAGATTCCAAGCGCATGTTATCAGCCATCGTTTCCGCACTACTTGCGGGGTAATCAATCGGTCCCGTCGTTCGGAGTGTTAGGTGTTCAATCAGATGGCTCCACTGTGTCTTTGCTTTTCCATCAGCAACAAGTCCGAGGGGCAAATAACTGAGGATAATGACATCTGTGGATCCCTCAACGTAGAGACTGACAACACGGATATCATTACTGAGTGTAAAACGCGTCACTTCAGGCGGTGCAGCGAAAGCCAGGGAAAAACTCCCAAGGAGGAATAATCCCACGACTGCGTGTTTAATTCTGTTAGGCATCTTTTTTACCTCCAAATATTGGGTCTTCAGACATTCAACAAAAATCGTTAAACAAACGATTGTTTCATCGCTTGATTTCTAAAGACGTAATTTGGGGGCAGAAAACGTGCATAATCTGAAAAAAAATGAAAATTTTGGGTTAGACTTGACAATAGAGAGGATTGGAGATGAACTATTTTGCTTAAAAGTGAGTTTCTAACTTCGCACGCGCGTTCAAAACACCCTCAACAATCGGTTGTGGGATTTCCGCCTGCAATCCAAGATAGATCAGCATGATTTCTTCGGTGTAGCCGACATGGTCTATCTCCTGACAAATAGCAGGAAAATCCATCTCCGGTGCCCAGAACGGCTCGCTGCCTGTCTGGGAATCGACACCGCAGTTGAAATAGACGCTAACCAACCGTTCTGACAACGTACGTAATGCGACAACGGGATCGTCTCCAGCGCGATGAAAATGAAACGGACTGTAGTAAAAGCCAAAATTTTCGGAAGGAATCGCGTTGAGGATCTGCTGCGTGCGTTCAAGATTGTAAGCAAGACTCCCTTCGTGCGCATAGAGAACCAGCGTCAGATTCCGAGCCTCCGCTTCCGCAGTGACCGTTTTGAGATGATCAATAATCGTGTCAATCTCACGAGCGGTGGCATCTTCATTGCCGCCACTTGCGATGCTGACGATTGGAACAGAAAGCCTTTCGGCGGTGTCGAGAATCGAGATTAACGCTTCAAGTCCATCTGGCGCGTCAACCCGTACCGTGCTCAGCATAGATTTGAAATTGAGTCCAGTCTCTTCTCGAAGCGCGTCAATAGCTTCGGCTGCCACATCCGAAAAATGGGGTTGGGCGAGTTCAATAGCGGACACACCGCCTTCAGATAACTCACCGACAAACGCTGTCAAAGGAAAACCGGAAAATGGAAGGGTGCTTGCACAATAGGTTCTCATAATTTTTACCCCAACTAAAATTTAAGGGTGGTACATAATCGTTCAGCGGTCAGACACCTGCCGACTGTAGCCTGTAAATGAACATCACTGCCATAAGGTTCTTTTACTGACCGCTGAATACTGATAACTGACCGCTATTTACCCATTTCCTTTAGTGCGGTTAGGCAGCGTTCGACAGCCTCAAGCGGCGGGAAGGCATCGCTTTCATATTCAACGATATACCACTCCGTGCCACCGGTTGTCTCGCAGACGCGGAAAATTTCGTCCCACGGCACGCTGTCTTCACCGATAATCGGACGGAAACCGGCATGCCTATCCGTCTCCCCTATTGATTCGGTGTAAGGTTTGAGGTGGACTGTGCCAGCGCGTCCGGGGTATCTCTCCAGAATACCGACGAGATCAGCACCACCAGACAATGCATTGCCCATATCCAGCTGCATCACAACGCCGTCATTCGTATTTCCGAAGAAGGTGTCCCACGGTTGCTCACCATCAAGCGGCGTAAATTCGACGTGATGGTTATGGTAACCTGTCACCATATCGTGTTCGGCGAGTGTATCGGCGATTTCATTGAACGTATCGGCTAACTTCAACCAATCCGCCCGCGATTGACGCAGTTCTCCCGGTATCCCCGGAACGATGACATAACGGTTCTCCAAAACCTTGTTGAATTCAATCGTTTCGGCGAGCGTGTCTTCTTGGACGAGGTTGAAGGGTGTGTGCCAACCACAGCAGACCAAGCCGAACTCGTCGAGATAGCCTTTCAACTCTTGCGCGGGATGTTGCGGTGGCCCGGCGAATTCAACGCCTTCGTAACCCATCTCTGCGACCGCTTTTATTGTGCAGCGGGCATCCTCAGCCAACTCATTTCGGACAGAAAATAACTCTAAACCAATCGGTACTCTTGACATAATTTTCCTTTCATATTCTTTTGCAGAAGCGTAATGCACTCTGCTGGTAAAATTTGTTAACAAATAAAAAAACAGAATAACTCTCGTCTTGCTATTTGTAACCTGAACTCGACATAGGTCCGTAGATTGGGTTGAACGGAATTTTACTGAAAACCGCACAAGAAAAATAAACCTCAAACTCATCAAGAAGGCTGAAATCACCAAAGGACGAGTGAAACCCAACACATTTTCACACCCATAGCGTTTGAGGTGTTGGGTTTCGCTATCTCTATCTATACGAACGATCCATCGAAAATCGACATTTTCCGTATAAATCGGGGGTTTTGGCTTTTTACCGCTCAACCCAACCTACGGTCACATCCATATTTTATTCCCGAACTCATGTATTTGTGCCTACCGCGCCGTGTAATTGGGCCCGAGCGGGCAGGTTCGGTGAAGTGATAGCAGTGCCACTCGCGCCAAACCGTGAATCAGGAACGCGGCTCCCATCTGTGATTCATACCAATCAATCCCCGATGCGCCGTAGGGCAGCGTTTCAGGGAAATAGACCGCTAATACTGTCTCCGCAAGTTCAATCCCGCCTTCCAACCAGACCGATTCACCGGTGATGTCGTAGAGATCCGCAAATAATTCAAGCGTGAGACCCGCATCCGATGCTGGAATCTTAAACGCTTCCGTCTGAACGCGATCGACCGGAAATTTCTCATCAAGATAGGTGTTACCCACCGCGAGCGCGTATTCCATCAAGCGTTCATTCTGCGTCAACCGCCAACCACCGAGACATAGCACCCCTGTACCACACGCGGTTCCGGCACCGTAGACGCTGCCCCAAGTGGACATCCGTTCAACAATCCGATCCGTCTCACACTGGCATAAACTGATAAACTCACGCGTTTCGAGGTTGTGCGGTGCGGCGAGAAATCCGTCGATGTAGACTAAGCCGTATTGCCGTATCTGGGCTGCCAATTCAGGGAGAAGCGGTGCTATCAACGCTGCGGATTCAAGCAGACTTATCCCTAATGAGAACGTTTGCGTCGGTGCATTCGTCTCATAAAACCGTTCGTCTTCCTTCGGTGAACGGCTTTCGATACGTAAAAGTCCATGATCATCCCGTTTCTCCCACCAGTAATCGGTATAATTTCGGATCTGTTGAAGGGTTTCAGGACGCTGGTCTTGCGTATATGCGAATGCCAGATCGAAGATGTAAAAGCCTGAATGCCGTGGAAAATCGCAGGCGCGACCCCCGCGAACGAGGTGTGCCTTTGTATCAATGTTCGCATGGCGGATGTATTCGAGTCCATCACCTTCTGTCCAGTGATAATCCAAGCCATCGGCGAAACTTTGCACGCATGCCGGATTAAACGTCCTCAGTTTTTGCCAGAGCCACAACGGGACTTTGCGAAGATGATCGTGAATGGCGGCACCACCCGCCGGATTCCGCGAACACCCGACCCGTTCCTCAATCAGCTGCCAAAACGAATGCTCACCCCAAGGGAACAACCCAGTTGTTGTATCTGTACAATTCTGGGCAAAGTGTGCCAAATATCGGTCCACTGCTTCGGCGTATTCCGGTTTCGATTCAGTTTCAGCAAGTGCGTGCATCGTGGCGAGCAACGGTTCATCGTGAATCAAATTAGAACCGAGATGCGCGCGATCACCATCCCTTTGCCCCGGAATCTTAGGCGGTTTTTCCGTTAGCATCTCACCCGTTTTCGGATGCAGAATAGATGGGAACAACCCTTTGTATGGCTGACTGCTCTCGATCATCAGATCAATAGCGTTGCATATTTTAGTGATAATCAATTCCGGGTTCATCGTAGGCAATACCTCCGCACTGCTGAATGAAAATATGCTATCATAAACAGCTTAAAAGGTCAAGTATGACGGAGTAGTTTTCCGGTTGCCTTGCAGTGAGAGTTGTCGGGATTAGGGTTCACGGGATTAGGTAGAGATGTGTTTTCTACTGCTACGAAACATGTTTTTAAGCAATTTGCTTGCCACCTCATCTTTTCTGTTGTATAATCGCGATATAGTTCAGAGTTTACGGGACCTGCGCGGCGGTAGTGTCTAAAAATTGCCAATCGGAGAAACAGGTATGAGATTTTTGTCGATTTTTTCTCTAACCCTCTTGGTACTGATGTGTGGCAGTGTGTTGCGGGTTTTTGCTGAAGCACCGACAACGCCGAAAATCCTATTTACGTCCACACGGGACGGCAATCACGAGGTATACATGATGAACCCGGATGGCTCCGAACAGGTGAATTTAACACAGCATCCCGCTACTGATTATAGTGCCGCATGGTCTCCGACGGGTGAGCAGATTCTGTTCACCTCCAATCGTGGTGGTGTGCAGGACCTGTATCTGATGGATCCGGATGGCACGAATGTCCGACGCGTCTTTAAGAAAAAAATAAAGGCGCGGAGACAACATGCGACGTGGTCGCCTGATGGTAAACAGTTTGCTTACGATTACCTGGACTGGGACCGTCGAAAGTCCGGGCTCTATCTTGGGACGTTTGGTGAAGAGGATGTTGAACCCTTGCCGTTTGGGAGTTCCCCAGCGTGGTCTCCCGATGGTTCAGAGATTGCCTGCACTGTCTCCCATGCCCTGGGGCGTCGGCTGACATTTATCAACGTTGACACACGCGATCGGGAACAACCGATCCCCGATAAAGCACTCCCCTGGCAATCCCTTCCATCTTGGTCTGCTGCAGGCGATAGACTTGCGATTTCTGGGAACAAACATCAGATCCCTGCCATCTTGGATAGGGACCTGCACGAGGCATGGAGGGACAAAACAACAGTCTACATCGTCAATCGCGACGGCACGGGGCTACGTCAACTTGTTGGGGAAGCCGGTCACGATATAAGTGTTGCTGAGTTATCGCCGGACGGTTCGCAAGTGCTTTATGCACAGGAGATTAACGGAAACGAGCAAGTCTTCAAGTTGGATATAAACAGCGGCGTTCGGACACAGTTGACGCATATTGGAGCTCTTTTTCACCAAGCGAATTTTCAGGGAGATTGGTTTGATCCGGCGTATGCTTTGCCGGTCTCACCGCAGCCGGAATTGCTAACCACAACCTGGGGGGAAATGAAAAAAGAGAAGGCTCCATAAAAAAGCAGTTTTTCTTTCTGATTAGGACTAATACAACCACTATTATCTACGAAAATCCGAGATTTAGACAACTTTTGCGCATTAGGAGAACTTATGCACGTTGGACTCATGGAAGGCACAATCCGCCGAAAAACACTCACTGCAAACCTTGATGCCGTTGTGGAACACGGTGTCCATCATTTACAATATCATGTGCCAGCATCGGTACCGTCGGTCGCCGAGATCCGCGAAGAGATGGACACTCGACAGATTACAATTTCTGCACTGTCAGGCACTTATAACATGATTGATCCAGATGTTGAGAAACGCCACGCCGGACTGCGGATGTTGCGTTCTGTTGCTGAGAAATGCGCGCCGATGGGGACATCGGTTATTACCCTCTGCACTGGTTCCCGCGACCCACAGAGTATGTGGCGTGCGCACCCTGATAATAACACACCAGAAGCGTGGCGCGATCTCGTTGAATCCATGAAACAGGCGTTAGCGGTAGCGGAGGAATATGACGTAGTGCTTGCGCTCGAACCCGAAGTGGCGAATGTGATTGACTCTGCGCAGAAAGCGCGTCGTCTGCTTGACGAGATGCAATCCCCTTACCTGAAAGTATGTATGGACGGCGCGAATATCTTCCACAAAGGTGAGCTGCCAAAGATGCGTGAAATTCTCGATGAAGCGTTCGCGCTGCTCGGTGACGATATTGCACTCGCACACGCCAAAGACTTAGACAGGGACGGACAGGCAGGACACCTCGCCGCAGGGACAGGATTGCTGGATTACGATCAATATCTCGGTCTGCTAAAGGAGAGCGGCTATGACGGTGCAGTCGTGCTGCACGGACTTTCGGAAGAACAGGTGCCTTTTTGTACGGGTTTCTTGCGGGAGAAAATAGCTGCCTTGTAGAAGACAAAGTGCTGTATTAAGTGCATACGGCTCGTCGGCGCGTGCCTACTACTATTAATTTTAAACTGTGCCGGACATCCGTTCTGCTAACCGAGCGAGGGCAGGCGACGTATCCAACTTTTCAAGTTCCGCCTCAATCAGTGTAAAGTGCTG
>JAAXHI010000199.1 GCA_012270875.1 Candidatus Poribacteria bacterium
TTGGTCAAAGGCGAACCAATTGCCGGGATATTCTAAAATAGTTATCAGTCATCAGTCATCAGTTATCAGTTATCAGTTACGTTGTGATTCACCCGCAGCCTCTTTTAATCCATCATCTCCAATGGGAATGTGGAATGAAAAGAGCATGCGTCAATCAGAACCCAGACTGAAGACTGACAACTGACGACTGATAACTACTAAAAAGGTAATCAAAATGCCTAATAAGTTATTTCAAAGGTTGAGGGAGCGAGTCAGTTCGTCCGCTCTCCGTCCCCCAATCAAGTGCTGCCTTCTTTTCCTCTCTATTTTTCTTCTAACCATTAGTGTCGCTTATGCGCAGGTTGTACCCGCACTATCGACTGTCTCTCCGCAAGGCGCACAACAGGGGCAAAGTATAGACGTTACCCTTACAGGCAAAAATCTCAATATAGCCACAGCCATCTGGTTCAGTGGCAAAGGTATCACAGCGGAAATTACACAAGGCACGCAGCAAGCGGCAGTTCTCTTCAACGGGGCAGGTATCTCTGGACGTGTGCCTACCGACGCACAGTTGGCGACTTCCCTAACGATTGCCCCCGACGCACCATTGGGAATACAACAGATGCGCATTGTTACACCTTACGGTGTTTCTAACGCACTAAACTTCGTTGTCGGCAACCTACCGGAAATGACTGAAGATGAAGCAACCGAAAAGGCTGAAATGTCAAACTGGTTGGAACTGCCAATCACCGTGAACGGTGAGATCACATCCATTGATGATGAGGATCGTTTCAGCTTCAACCTGAAAAAAGATGCAAGACTTATCTGTGAAGTGACGGCGCAACGGTTAGGATCGCCTCTTGATTCATATCTCGTCCTCAAGGATGCTAATGGTGCTGAAGTCGCGAACAGTGGACAGGGGATCGGGTTAGATTCCATTCTTGATTACACCGCAATGGAAGCAGGTAAATACACGCTTCATATCCGGGACATTCGCTATAAAGGCGGAAAAGGGTTCCGCTATCGGTTGAGTATCGGTGAATTACCTTACCTTGAGACTATTTTCCCACTCGGTGGACAGCGCGGAACGGATAATGCGATCACTGTTACCGGCGCGAACCTCGAAACCGTGAACGCTATACAGGTCGCAATAGATACCGAAACACCGACAGGTCAACAGACACTCAGGGTGCAGACCCCTTCTGGGTTGGCAAGCAACCCGCACCCTTTCTCTATCGGAAGTTTGGCAGAAATGGGAGAAACTGAACCCAACAATACGGCTGAAAAAGCGAATGCTGTGAACGCACCGATAACAATCAATGGGAAAATTGACGAGTCGGGCGATGTTGATCAGTTTTCATTTGAACTAAAAGCACCTCAACTTCTCGTCTTTGAGGTGGAGGCACTCCGGCTATCATCACAACTTGATGCACTCCTTACGCTCTATGGTGCGGAAAAACAGACAGAAGCCGAGACGGACATGAAAACCTACGATGCAGCGGAAGAACAGGTCCTGATGGTGAACGATGATGCCAGTGGCACCGATGCACGGATTGAATGGAATTTCACAGCCGCTGGAAAGTATTCCGTCTCCATCCGAGATCTGAACAACCAAGGCGGTGAAACCTATCCTTACCGTTTAAACATCCGTCCGTTGAAACCAGATTTCACACTCAGCGCAGTCGTACTTGACAGTCAGAATCGTCCATCGGGTTTAGATAGCCCGCGCGTCAGTCGAGGTGGCACCTTCACAATGCAGGTTAACGTTAACCGTCTCGATAAACTCAGCGGTCCCATCCGCTTACACTGTCCTACGCTGCCCAAAACCTTTGAAGTGAGTCCTGCTGTCGTTGAAGTCGGTCAAAACAAGGCACTGCTGACAGTAACCGCACCGTGGGATGCACCGCTTGGATTGATGCCGTTTTCCGTCGCCGGAGTCTCTGCAGTTGGCAGTCGTCAGGTAGAACGCACCACACCTTCTCCAATGCTGCTTACAGTCATGGAGGCACCGGAATACACACTGACCCTTGCCGAGATTAGCACAAGCGTCACACATAACAAATCGGTCAACCTGCATGTGACGGCGAATCGACGCAACGGCTTCACGGGTCCGATCGCGCTTTCGGTCATAGGCTTGCCGCCGCGAGTGTCTGCAGCAGCTGTTAATATTGCCGAAGGTAAGAACGAGGCAGTCCTTTCAGTGAAAGCCGGAAGTTTTGAGCGGAGAGAGCAGTTTTCTGTCGTCCCCGCGCCGGGTATCAACTATATCTCCGTCGTTGGCACTGCGAAGGTTGGTAGAGAAACGATGAGCCAATCAACACCTGCCATTCCGTTGACAATTCTTGAAGCACCTTTCATTGTGACGGTAGAACCTTTACGTTTTAGCATCGTCTTCCCCGCAACGGTAGCAGCAAATGCAGACGCAGCCGCTATCGCACAAACAGGCACCACGACGATTGCAGCAAACCCAACCGCAGAGACCGAGGCTGCTCTTGCGCACGAAAGCGAAGCACCCCTGACAAAAGAAGCGATACTCACGCTAACAATAGTTCGGCAGGGCGGATTTACGGATGAAGTCACGCTGACACCGATCGATTTACCCGAAGGGTTCACCACGGAGGCTGTTACGATCCCCGTAAATGAGACCGAGGTAAAGGTGCCGCTAAAGGCTCTCGGTTCTTTGGAAGATAAGACGTACCAGTTCAAATTCCGAGGTTCAGCGACGATCAACGGAAAACCATTTGTACAGGATAGTCCGATCCTCAATGCGAAGATTATCCATTAAGTAGCTATCAGTTATCAGTTAAAGAAGTCTGTAAAGTGTGCGAAAGTGTTTTTGCTTGGGTGTTTCCCCGTAGTAGAGTTGCTAACTTCAAAACTTTAGGCACTTTAGCACACTTCACAACTTTCTTACTGAAAACCAATAACTGAAAACTGACAACCATACATGTCCCAGTCCCCTTATACACTTATCCATCAAGATAAAACCACTGCTGCACGAATTGGCAAACTCCAGACAACACATGGCGTTGTGAATACACCGATATTTATGCCTGTCGGGACGCGCGGAACCGTAAAAGCCTGCACACCGCAAATGCTATCCGACCAGATTCAGGCAGAAATTATTCTCGCAAACACCTATCACCTCTACCTACGTCCCGGACACGAGATTGTTCAGGAGGCGGGCGGCTTACACGCCTTTATGGGATGGCAGTACCCTATCTTGACTGATAGTGGCGGATTCCAAGTTTTTAGCCTCGGTCCCCTACGCACAATTACTGAGGAAGGTGTGAAGTTCCGTTCTACAATAGACGGCACCGAACACTTTATCTCCCCAGAGCGTTCAATCGAAATCCAGAACGCACTCGGTGCAGACATTATCATGGCGTTTGACGAGTGTCCCGCGCTGCCGAACGATTATGCATATCTTAAGGATTCGATGGAGATGACGTTGCGGTGGGCAGCACGCAGTAAAGAAGCACATCAGAATCCCGATCAACTCCTCTTTGGCATTGTGCAAGGCGGTATGGAACGCGATCTGCGTCAGGCAAGTGTGGACGGCACGGTCTCAATCGGCTTCCCCGGATATGCCATCGGTGGTTTGAGCGTCGGCGAAGAAAAAGAGTTAATGTACGAAGTGCTTGCACACACCGCGCCACTGCTACCAGACGAAAAGCCGCGCTACTTGATGGGAGTCGGCACGCCTGAAGATTTGGTCTACGGTGTCCGCTGCGGGATTGACATGTTTGATTGTGTGATGCCGACCCGAAACGCACGCAACGGTTCTCTATTTACAACGGAGGGTATTGTCCGCATCCGCAACTCGAAATACAGACGTGATTTCAGTCCGTTAGATCCAGAGTGTACCTGTTATACCTGCCAAAACTTCACACGGACGTATCTCAGGCACCTGCACATTGAAAATGAAATCCTCGGTTCGCAGCTACACACGTTGCACAACCTGCACTTTTACATCAGTCTAATGCGTGGCATCCGACACGCCATCTGTGATGGGAGTTTCACAAAACTCGCAGATGAACCGAATATAAGCGCGTTAGTAAAGTTAGGACAGTCCACCGACAATGCAATTTATAGTAAAACCTAAAAATAAATAGACACATTCGTAGCATGATGCACGT
>JAAXHI010000239.1 GCA_012270875.1 Candidatus Poribacteria bacterium
AAGGCTTCCATGAGGAAGACATCGTTTTCGCGTGCAGCGTTCACCATCACAGCGGCTTCGGCGTGATTCATGCTAATCGGTTTCTCGACCAGTAGATGTTTCCCCGCCTCCGCACATTTTACCGCCCACTCCGCATGTAGCGGATGAATCGTCGCAATATAGACAGCGTCAATATCGTCATCCGTCAACAGGTCGGCGTAGTCGTTGTATCGGCGAGAGATGCCGAAATCGTTGGCAAGTCTATCAATACGTGATTCGGTACGACTCGCGACAGCAAGGATCTGTCCTGTGTCTGTGAAACGCATTCCGTTACAAAAAACATAAGCGATACCGCCTGCTCCCATAACGCCCCAATTTAACATCTGTTCTCTCCTCCTATAATTGTTTTGCGACTTCTCGCTTGCTTGCGAGTGGGTGCATAATACCTGCCCCTGGGGGCCAAACTCCCGGTTCCGCCTTGATCCAGTCGCACAATTTCTGACCGAATGGTGTTAGGGTTTCCCAGATTTCGTGTGGCATAATCCGACTGAACCCGTGCTGTGTCCGCCACGATGCCATATACTCAACATTTGGCAGTGCCCGGATTTCCTTTGACAAATTCGGTGTTGCGCCGTGCCATGCTCGATTATCTCGGAATACACCGGAACCGGCGGTCGCACCAACGAGTGTTGAATGTTTCATCCAATCCGGTTCGTCACCCGGAGGCGGTGGGTTCTGTTGTAACGTATGTGTTCCCGGAATCTGTCGGATCGGTCCGTTTTCCCACGTGAGGTCACACATGATGAAGTTGATGGTGACCATCGGTGGTGTCATCTCCATAATCAGTTTCTGTGAAGGGACATCGAGTTTTCCGTTGCTGTCTCTATGGAGTTGAAGATCAAACCGCTCCGCTTGCGCGATGCGTGCCTCCGAAAGGTGCTGCGGATCTCTACCGTCAAGATGCAGATGTTGATACTCAATCGCGCCCGGGAGACAGAGATCACCACCTGAACCCCATACTCGGTAATCTGAACCTCCGAAAATCTCTTTGACAATCGGGGTGGTTGTTGGTAGATCAACCATGCTTGCCCAAGCGGGGTGATGCAACATCTGCCTTGAAGCCGAAGAGGTGCCGTAGCTATAGCGGTGTGGTAGCCTACCGGTCTCGGTTACGTATTTTCTGTTTCCTGCGTCGGGGACTGAAAGAATCTCGCGAAGTGCCTCGGCACATCCGTCTCTCCAGCGAGCGAGTTGATCTGGCGTGAGTAGGTCGCGCACGACAACAAACCCGTCCCGATGGAAGATTCGAGCGATTCTCTTGACTTCATGCGGATCGCAGATTTCGAGTCCACGGATGCCGTTATGTTCGCGTAGTTTTTCGCGGAGTGCCTCGACTTCTGGATCGTCGTAGACCCGACGCTTCGGCGAGTTCGGATCTTCTACACCGAACCCTCTACGTTTGGGGGAGTAGTTTCCGTCTGCATCGACGGTTTCGTTGACGGGTGTGTTCTCATCCCATCCGACGCGCGTTTCTCCATAGACTTGCATCTCTGCTAACTCTGGACTTAAGGGTCTTGCGTTATCTTTCATGGACTGATTCCTTTTTAGTTATGGGGCAGTGGAATTCTCTGCCTATCTCCCATATATCGCTGTGGAGGTGTGTAAACCTTTCGGAACATCCCAAAGAAAATTTCCTCGTAATGAGAAAGTTCGCTGTGAATAGCATCCCATGCCTCTTCTTTCAAAATCTCATCGTAGAAGTTTCGATCTATGTAACCTGTGATAAGATGCCATCCTGAAAGTTGCTGACGTCGCGGTATCGGAATGATTGAACCCGGTGCCCTTCTCGTGAGAAAATTGGTATTACCGCCAGTCGCGCGATAGGCGTTTGTGTAAACAACCGTTTCATTGTCAAGCCAAACCATACCATCATCTTCCAATATTTCGGCAGGCTCGCCGAGCGTCTCAAGCAACTCCTGACGGAACACACTATCAGGTTTGTCTGTTGACGCTGGGGTTGCTGTCATGTACCCTGCTGCCCGGAGACGATAAACCCCATTGTAACTACGGAAGCAATATACCAGCAGGATGGGTGTGGTTCCATATCGGGTTTTATAGACCAACGATCCGCCGGTGTTCGTATGGATGCGCTTTCCTTGTTCTTTGGCGAGAACTGATGCTTTCGTGTTTCCCCACCAAACCTGTCGGAAGTGTGGCGGATCGGTGATTGATGTTTCTAAGACAGCACACCCCGAGGTGAAAAGAAAAGTACCGATTGTTAATAGTAAATAAATATGTGGGATCTCTTTCTTCATGATCCTCCTTATTTTTCGCGGGGCATCGCGAAGTCACTATAGTGAAAAAATTATGTGCTTCGTTATAGATGACGAGAGTTAGGAATGATTGACTCTCGGATAGGTTTTAGTCTATCACGCGCCGTCATTTTTGGCAACCAATTAATTTTGCTTGAAAAGATGTTTAGGGATTTGTTATGATAGTTTATATTGGATCTTCCAAACAATCTTCCATAGGGGTAAACGTACGAAAATATGAAAATACTCCATACCGCCGATTGGCATATCGGTCAACGGCTCCACGAACGTCAACGCACCGATGAACATGAAAAATTTCTGGATTGGCTGCTCGGCATAATCCAAAAACATCAAGTCGAACTCCTCCTCGTTTCAGGCGACATCTTTGATACAGCACTCCCCTCATCCGATTCAACGAACCTCTATTACCGATTTCTCTATCGACTTTTTGATGAGACCGACGCATACACAGTGATTACTGCTGGTAACCACGATTCCGCCCGCCACTTGGAGGCACCACGAGAATTCCTTGAGATGGGCAGAATTTACGTCGTCGGACTTGCGGATGACCCCACCAAATGTGTTTTCACTTTCCCAGCTGACAATCCGCGAGTTGCCGTTGCTGCTGTGCCATATCTTTCCGAAAGCGATCTCCGACACCTTTCATACGAAACAGAGGTAGATAGGAACGAACGCTATCGAGAGTGGCTCAAGACATTCTATGCCGATTGCGTTGCCGAAATGCCTGCGGAACTTCCCAAAATTTTGATGGGGCACCTCTTCGTTCAAGGTGGGAAAATAGGCGATTCGGAACGGAATGTACAGATTGGTGGCGCAACGGCTACCCACGTCAGCGATTTCCCAGAAAATGTAAATTATGTTGCCTTGGGGCATCTCCACAGGCCGCAGACAATCAAAGGCACAGATTATCCTGTCCGGTATTCCGGTTCGCCGATTCCGTTGAGATTCAATGAGGCGAGGTATCGCAAAAAAGTGTATTTACTGGAATTCTCCGATGATGGCACGCGCATCCGAGATGAGGAAATTGAGGTCCCCATTTTCAAAGAATTGTGCACTGTTGAGGGTGATGAGACATCGGTAACATCAGACGCAATGACTGGGGATTGGGACGATAAGTATATTCAAGTCAAGTTGAAATTAACCACACCAGCAGTCGGCATCGGCGACAAAATCCGGCAAGCATTCAGCGACCGCGGCGGTGATGTGCTAAGCGTTGAGCTTGAACTGCCAAAAGCGGAGCCGGGCCCCCCGATCCCCGTTAAGGAAATGGAACATCCCGAAAAAATATTTGCGGAGTTTCACAAGGCAAAGTTCGACGGTAACCCACCCGATGAAACTTTAACGCGAACGTTTAGTGAATTAGTCCAAATGGTTGAGGGTGCCGAATGAAAATATGTAAATTGAAACTTAAGAATCTAAATAGTTTTCGTGAAGAAATTGAAATTAATTTTGAGGAATCCCCTCTGGATGATGCCTCGCTTGTAGCCATTACCGGTCCAACTGGATCGGGAAAAACAACGTTATTAGATGCGATATGCGTCGCGCTTTACGGAAAGACACCGCGATTGAGTAGCACGGGAAGCCAAAACCCAAGCCACCTCATCAGTCATGGTGAAAAGGAGGGGTTCGCTGAAGTGCTTTTCATGGCAAACGGTACCCAGTATCTCGCGACTTGGGCGGCGAAGCAGAATGGTTCGCCAAAGGTGGAGTTGCGCTATGCCGATAATGAAAAGTTAATCACAGATAGGCTATCAACACGCGGCAAATCTCTCGGTTCCAGCGAAAAAACGGTCAGTGAAGAGGTGGAGTTGATTTTAGGGCTTGACTTCGATGCCTTCAGACGGTCAGTTATGTTAGCACAAGGTGAGTTTGCGGCGTTTTTGAAGGCGAGCAACGAAGAGAGACGCACGATTTTAGAAGCCACTGCGGGTATCAGTATCTACGATGTCCTGAAACAGGTGTTAAACGACAAGGTTAGCGAGGTTGAGGCTGCGAATGCTGAAGTCTACGATAAATTAAACAAAATTCCAGAGGCTTCCCGTGAGCAGCTCGCAGATGCTGAAGCCGAACTTGAAAGTTTGCAAACTGAAGCCGACGCATTAGGTACGGAAAGTCAACGAATTCAGCAAGAGAAAGATCGGGAAACGAAACGTACAGAGGATTTTGAGAAACTCCAGTCTTCAGAAGAGCGTCAAAAGGAACTCTCGGATAAGCAGCCAGAGATTGATGTGCTCCAAGCAGAGCAAGAAAACGCGGCTCTCGCGGATCGTCTTCGTTCTGAAAAGCAGGCGTTTGATACCGCAACGTCGGAACTCGAAAGTGCAGACGAAGCCTTCCGTGTAGCAACAACCGAGAAAACAGAAGTAGAAAAACAGGTTGAAGCCGATCAAGCTGATTTTGATGCAAAAGAGGCGATCTATCAGAGCGCATCCGCTGAATGTGATCGGAAAGTGGAAGCCTATGCTGCTGCGAAATTAAATGTCCAACGCGCAGAAGAGCGATTTGCAGAGGCGAAGAAGCGGGATCCAGATTTAGCGGATTTGGGCAAACAGATTGATGCACTGGAAGACGAATTAACCGAAAAACAGACTGAACAAACCCAATTGCAGGAACGGATTGACGAAGCACAAGCCTTTTTAGATGCAAATCACTTGCCCACAAATAGCCTGCAACGTCTTAACGATGCGACCGGTTTGCTGGCAGAATTGACAACATATCAGAAGCAGTTGGAGACAGCATCGGCGAGCGAAGCGCAGCACGAAAAGAGAACGTCGTCGTTAAAGCGTGAAATCGAAAAGTTGTCCGAAACTTGCGAAGAAGGTCTCGCTGAAAAGACAGAGAAATGGGCTGCATTAGAAAACGCTAAAAATGATTTGAACAAACTGCTTGCAACTGGTACCCACGAGAAATGGGCTGCCCGAACACAGCAGGCAGCTAAGGCACAACCGATCGCACAGAAATATGAAGCGGCGAAAAATGGTTTGGCAGATTCTGAAAACCAGTTGAATGGATTGACGGAAACTGCAACAGGACTGAATACAGAACTTGTGCAGATCGGGGCAAAGTTGACAGAACAAGAGGCGGTATGTCAGAACGCAGCAGAAACAGTTCAACATTGTGAAGATGCCCTGAAATCCGCGATGTTGGCGAACCCAATCAATCAACTTCGGCAGGAGCTTCACGCCGGAGAACCGTGCCGGGTGTGTGGCGCGACGGAGCATCCGTATGCCGATGTTGTGGAAGCTGAAGGTGAAGATCTGCTACAAAAGGCTGAAACTGACTTAGAGAAGGCAAAAGCCGATGCACAAACTGCACAAGAGCAGCTACAGGCTTTGAAGACGAGACAAACTCAGACTGAACAAAACAAGCGCAACATTGCCAAGCAAATTGAAGATGACGATGCAGAAATAGAAACACTGCGAAACGGGATGGCGCAATTTTTGGCAGAGTGGCAGGCGATCTATCCGGACGCTGATGTTTCCTCAAAATGGGCATCCGAGAAATTTATTGAGGCGGATACTGCTATCACGGTAATTGGAGATGCGGAGAAGGCACATACACAGGCATCCCATGCTTACCAAATTGCGACCCAACAACTTGAAACCTGCGAAAACGACATTGTTCGTGAAACGAAGTCTCTGAACGAAGCAGAGCAGCAGTTAGAAGATGTTAGTGATAACATTGAGGGGTTGAAAGTTACTATCAAAGACCTTGAAACCCGTTTATGGGATTTGCTGCCTGATGCTTTTCACGGTGTTCCGCCGAAGGATGCTGTGGATCTATTTAAGAAAAAAATGGCAGAGGTTGATGCGTGTGAAAATGAACGCGACACAGCAGAGGCACAACTTCAAGTACTGAACGCCAAAATTGAGTCAGATCAGAGCAGACTTGAGAGTTTACGGAAATCTCATAAGGAATTAAAAACTGAAATCGGCAAGTATCGGCAAGAAGGTGAAGCGTTTTTAGATGCTGTTCGCGAGAAAACTGACGGGTTGGAGACGGAAGCCCAGATTAATAAAGCTGTTGACAAGTTAGAAGCAGAAGTACAGGCGAAAGAGATCGAGCGCGATCAAGCCGCACAACGATTGCAGGATAGCCGAAGTTTATTCACCCAAAAGGAGACCGCTCACGAGATTTCTGAGAAGCATCGCGAGGCATCCGGTAAAAAGTTTGATAACGCCTACGGAGCGTACACCGATAAATTACGTAACGCTGGATTTGACTCATTGGAAGCACACAACAAGGCTTTCCGAGATGAGACGCAGATGCAGGAACTCACAGACCAAATTGATGCACATAAGACTGAAATCCAGCAACTCGCGTTAGAGATCACTGAGTTGCAGACTCGGTTTTCGGAAAATCCGTATGATTCAGATGCATTAGGACGGATTGAGACCCAACTGGAAGAAATCGAAGCGCAGCTCCAAGAGGCACAGCAAGAGATTGGCGCGCAACAGCAGAGAATTGACAACTTGAAAGATGCGCTTGAAAAACGTGAAGCACTCGGTGATGAACTCGGTGCAGCGCAACAAGAATTAGAACGCTGGCGGCGGCTACAGGAGACAATTCCCGCCAATGCTTTACGCGATTTTGCGCTGGAGATTATGTTCAAGCAGATGGGCAGCTTGGCAAATGAACAACTGAAATATCTCACTTCGGAACGGTACCAACTTAAAGTTGAGGGCATCGGCGACTTGGGTGTCGTTGACCGGTGGAATGCGAATGAAGAGCGTCCCGTTGAGACACTCTCCGGTGGCGAATCCTTCCTGACGAGCCTCGCCTTGGCACTCGCGCTCTCGGAGTTGAGTCGTGGGGGCGCACAACTCAACTCGCTGTTCCTTGACGAAGGGTTCGGGACCCTTGATACTGAGACGCTTGACATTGCTATTGCAGCACTCGAAGGACTCCGCATGCAGGGACGGAGCATCTTCCTCATCAGCCACATTCAAGAACTAACGAGACGTTTACCCGTCAAAATTGACGTTAATAAAAAAGGAAACGGCAGTTCATCTGTTAGAATTCAAGGTTAACCTAAAGAAATATTAAACGAAGCCATAACGCAAATATGTTACCGTTCTTTGGTGTTCCTAAACTGTAAGCCTATGAAGATTAAGAATTTAATCGGGTAATTTTTCCGATGCCCGGTGCGATTAGGAAACCGCACCTACCGGACCTGGGAGAACACAGAATTACCCAAATATTTTATCAACCTTCATCTGCGACAACGGCGCAAGCGACTTGAACACACAAACTGTTGAGAGAAGCAATCGATGCTTATCCGCAAAGTATTAAGAAGCAGCTTTAACGAGACTGTAGCCTGTAAGCGAAGCGGAAGGCGGATCTACGTCGATTAACGTTATTTATCCACTTAACCTGACCGAACCGCAAGGAAAATTAAAAATATGCAATTTGGATTTATGTCGTCTGTCTGTCCGCCGCTAACGCTGGCAGAACTGATTGACAAAGCAAAACAGTATGACTATAAACACTTGGAACTCCGCGTCGAATGGGATCACGGACACGGTGTGGAATTGGATTCAACCGCGCAGCAACTCCGAGATGCACGCGCCCAATTCGTTGACAGCGGAATTGATCTCTCCTGCATCGCAACAGGTGTCCGATTCATCGATCCCGACGCGAACAAACGCGCCGAGCAAGTCGAACTCCTCAAGCGTTACATTGATCTTGCGGAGACCATGGGTGCTGCGAATATCCGTATCTTTGGGGACAGGGTGCCAGAGACACCCGTTGAAGTCTCCCAAACTTTGGATTGGGAGGCGGACGGCATTCGGGAATGCGATGGTTTGGCTGGCGACGCAGGCGTTGCACTCTGTTTAGAGACGCACGGCAACCTCATCGGCAGTTACGTTGCGGAGACACTCCATCGTGCCGAAGCGCAAAACACTTATGTGAATTGGCATGCAGCGCATCATGTCCGGCACGGAGAACCGGTCAATGTAGCGTATGTCCATCTGCGTGGCAAAGTCCGGCATGCACATGTCAACTTCGGGGACGACGGACCCCTACCCGATACAGAAAGAGATTCGCTCACGCTCCTTGCAGAAGACGGATATAACGGGTTTATCTCCATAGAGGTAATCAATCCACCGGATTCCGATGCAGTGCTGCAACGCCACATGGAGCTCTATAGCACACTATAGTATCCAGAGATTGTCGCGTTTACGGACTACGAATAAAGCGTCGCCATTAAGTGTCGCCTACCGCCGTGATTTCGGAATTCGCAGAGATAGATGCCTTGCCAGATACCTAAATTGAGGCGATGGTTCGTAATCGGAACGGAGACGGTGAAACCGACGAGCGACGCTTTAATATGCGCTGGCATATCGTCGTCGCCTTCTATGGTGTGTTTATAGAACGGTTCGCGCTCCTTGACGAGTTGATCGAAACTGTTGGCGAAATCCTCGCGGACAGTCGGATCATCGTTTTCGTTGATGGTCAATCCTGCTGAAGTGTGTTTGATAAATAGGTGCAGGATACCCTCTTTCGGCAGTTCACCGAGCGATTTTACGATCTCATCTGTAACAAGATGAAAGCCACGAGAATATTCAGGTAAAGTTATTTCGATTTGTTGAATCACTTTCAGTATGCTCCAAGTTTGATGATTGATTCCCTTTATTA
>JAAXHI010000217.1 GCA_012270875.1 Candidatus Poribacteria bacterium
TATGTCCGAAACTACTTATTGCGTAAAAATATTGCTAAGAAGACGATGCCTCCCAACTGGTCATTCGCGACCTCTTTAGATGAGTGTTGTTTTGACCATAATGATCCGAGATACTTCGCGACCCCGGAGGAAGAAAAGCACCTCCTAAAAGCAAAGAAATCGTTCCTTGGAACTTTTTGTCCCCCGCCCCTGAATTATGTGAGTACTTACCTGGAAACGGGTCAATTGCAGGAATGCTGCGAAGCATTGATCTCACAGCTCTGTCACAGTCCTTTCAATTTGAGAATGTACGGTGCTCTACGGCGATACGGAGAGGCAAATTTCGAGAAAGAGCGGAACCTGAAGAGCCTCCTGGAAGCTGTCTCTGACCTAAAAGCCTATAAAAAAATAAACGACAGTAAATCTGTGTCAGAGTTAACAGCGAAGATAGATAGACTTCAAGCGGAAAGACGTAGAATAACAAATGGTGATATTTCGACAGAAAATACGCTATTTACAAGGGAAGTATTACCATCTAAATACGGCAAAGATTTCATAGAATCTGGCATGCTGAGTGAATCCGACCTTTCGCGTGATATTTATTTTCGCCTGAATACAACGTTCAAGGCGCTCGGTATCAAGTTCGAGGAGAGAACACAGGATCGTCATTGGCGATTAACACTCGCTGCTCTGTATAGCCTTCACAGAAGACTGCGCTTTGCCTCTTTGAAGTTTGAAGCGGAGAAAATTTCCAAACTCAATGTTGATCGTTACATTCAGCCGTTGGGAATCACGGAGGCCCAGAGGAACGAATTAGAAAGGCGAATAAGGGTTTGCTTTGAGATCCTCAACCGCAAATGGCAAAAGGGATATGATAAGGCTGAATGGGCTTTATGGAAGAGAGTTTTTGTTAATAAAGAGGCTTTAGGGAAGTGGGAGGCTAAAGTGCCGAAACAAAAGCATCTCCAGATGTCCTTAGGGTTACAGGAACCTATGACTTTCCTCAAAAAATCTATTTCCAGCATAATTGTCCAATATCAAGCACTCTATCAACAGGCCGAGTGGAATAAGTGGACAGAGCAATCAGTAACGAACCTTTCCCACCATGTCGCGTGGTTGTTACGACAGATGGAGGACATATCCCAGAGCAATGGTGTTCATGATGATGAAAGATATGTTCAGGCGCAGCTGATGCTAAAGAGGGAACTTCTGTATCGCCAGGAATGAACCGGTCTGGATTCAGACGCAACGAAAGCAGAATGAATTTGTTTCAGGTAGAGTTTCACAAACGACGGAACTTGGAGAAAAAACTCGGTTTTGGTGGGCACCGCTAAGCCACTGATTAACCCACGGGTGAGGTATTTCGGTTGAATACCAAACTTAAACTGAACTCACCGTAAAATCAAAAGGAGATAGAATATGCCAGGACCAGCACTAATTGCAGGCGCGGGGATAATGAAATTGCATTCTCGCCATATTATCGATTTAGTACCGAACGGGACAATGGATCCGGATGTGCTGAACCATTTGCTGACGAGTCCACCAGAGTTCCTGGGGTTACCGCCCCCGGAGCCGCCACCGATTTCCGAAGCGTTCGGTCTGGGATCCCTAAATGCACCCACACTGCTATGTCCACCTCCACCGGACTATCCGAAACTGCCACCGGACGAGATACTCCCTTTTGAATTTGAAGCGGTTGGTGAGGCGGCCGAATACGCTGAGTTTCTGGAGGCGTTAGTTAGCATCATTTCCGGTGGATAAATAACTGACCTGAGCTTGAACCGGTGAAAAACGAAGACAGATTTAGGGCTTTATTTTTCACATCTCATCAATTGGAGGAGATTGGTTAGATTTGCTAGGGGGCTTGTAGGTTAACACTCATTCTACTACCCCACCCTTCAATGCTATCTCCAATGCCTATGGGACGTAAAGATGAAGTGTTAGACGAGAGCAGTGTCTCATCCAACACTTCGTCTATGAATTGCAAGTCCAAAAGACTAATTGCGTTTCAGAATCTATTAGAGAGATTTAGGCGGCACTTTAGATGTCCCCTAACACTCTTAACCATTAACCAAGAAAAGGAGTTGCGGATAAATGATTATAGACATTTGCCAGATCATCGGAGAAGTTGTTGGTTTTGAAGTTTTTGATCTTGAAGCCAGCTCGGAACTGTTCGTCGCCAGTGCAGAAGGACCAATACTGCCGCTCCCCGATCCGCCACCACCTGAACCACCAGGCGGGCCCAATTGGACATTGATCATTACGGGCGGTTTGATGACTGCAGCCCTCAGTGGGCTGGCCTACGGCACATACTACGGATATAAAAATGTGCCCGAAGAAAAATGGACGATGTTCCCTCCGCCCTTCTAGTGGTCTGTCAATCTTGAAATGAAGGGAAAACCCGGTTCGTAGTTGTGCGATTCATCTCACGAAAACCCAAGGCGCAATGAATTGCGCCACTACGAACCATCTATCAGTTTAGAAGTGACAGACTACTAGGTCTGTCACAATTATTTTGATAGTTAACCTGAAATGTGGTATCCTAACCTCAAAAAGAGGGAACTGCTTTTTGGTCTGGGAAACGCTCAGATACTTGTGAAAACTAAAATAACAAAAAGTTAACTGGCACAAGTCGTAAATTATGGTAAAATGCTGAGTCCTGTAAAACTGGATCGCAAAACGGCAAGAGGCTGGCGAATGATGCCCCCCAAAAGTGACATCGTCCTTGATTTCGAAAACATTCGGATTTTACTCACAGATTGGGTAGGGGCTGTGAAGCAAATTTTGTATAGGTTCCAATACTTCCATGCTAAGGGCTTTTATGAATGGGCAACAACTACACAAAACTTGATACAGATTTCTGTGGCGGAACCCGGCACAGAGTTGTTGGAGCAGACTTTAGATAGTTATACGGAGGCCCTCACATCGTTAGAGGTGCGTTTTGAAAGGCTGAGCGAAAAGAGCGAGAAAAGAGTTGATTTACGAAAGGCTTTAGACGAATCTATATCTTTCGTCCATGAAAATATAAACTCCAAACAAATCGTAGAAAAATTACAGGAGGTTTTGGCCAACGAATTGAAACTCCTTGATTTTAATGACGAACTGAAAAAAATTGAATATCTGCCCGCTACTTTTCGAATTGACCTTGAAGAATTGGTGGGGCCTTTTCGGTACACAAATAAATTTTGGGATGCGGCGGAGAGACTTGAAAGTAAAGTGCAAGAAGATAGCGATAAGTTGACATCTGGTCTTCGCGAAAAAATAGAAATGCTCTTTGAGTCGGTTGAGAAAAATTTTGGTAACATGATGCCCCTGGTTGAGAAGCAACTTCAGGAAGCGTTTCGCCATGTCGAAGTCCTTGAGACTACTCAAGAATATTTGGACAATTTTGATGATACCAAAACTGAGATAGAACAAATTGAGAATTTGCTACGTGAACTTCGCTCATGGGATGAGAAGATAAAAGGGTATCTTCACCTATTTAAGGAAGATGATGCCTGTTTAGAAGCCCTGAAAGAGCCTGACCTGCAGATTTCTTCCGACGACAAAGAAACGCTTGAGCATCTTTTTGGTGCACATGGAAAAGCCTTGCATACTCGCCTACGTCTGCCTATAACGGATTTGGACAACCAAGAAGTGGTTAAGGCAAAGATAAACCCACTTTACGTAACCTATCAGAGACGGATTCGTACAG
This sequence comes from Candidatus Poribacteria bacterium, assembly GCA_012270875.1. GTDB lineage: Bacteria > Poribacteria > WGA-4E > WGA-4E > WGA-3G > WGA-3G. The sequence continues at coordinate 3,674 of JAAXHI010000217.1, forward strand.
CACCCTCAAAATTAGGCAACGTTTTCTACCATGCTTGTGAGCGTTTCAACGGAATATGGGAAGCCCTACAGGGAGAAAATGATGATTGACGATATAATCGCAATTGACTTTGGCACCCAGAGAACCAAGGTCGCGTTCTTCAATCCGGCGACGGAAATGGTAGAACTCATGTACTTGGGTGAAGATGACAAGCCGTTCATTCCCAGTAATGTCGGCATAGACCTAACGGACGAAAACAAAATTTTTGTAGGTGAGGCTGCTGTAGACTTGCTAGAGAGGCGAGTGGGTATAGTGACTGACGCGCTTAAGAAATCGTTTCGTTCCATTAACAGGGCCATTCTTGCCAAAGATCTAGGTGGTCGAAAAAAAGGATTGAAGAATCTATCCCCGAAGGAAAGTCTAACCGCACTCCTTACCGAGGTTCGGGCCCGCGCTGGAAAAGTTCCCGCTTTTAAGGGGCAACCTTCAGCAGCTGTTCTCACTCATTCGTCAGAATACTCATTTGATGATAGAGTACATCTGAAGGAAGCCGCCGCCGATGCTGGCTTTGATAAGGATAAGATCGAACTTATTGACGAAATCACCGCAGCCGGATATCTGCTTCAAGCACAAATGCCGGGAGACGCTTTACCTAAAGATATTATCGTGGTAAATTTTGGAGCTGGCACCACCGATTATCTATATCTACATCTGAATCCCAGGTCAGGACGTTACGGGAGAGCGGGTTTTGATCCATATACAATCAGCATTGGTGGATATGACATTGATGATTTTCTAACGGACCATATAGAAGTTATGGCAAAAGACATCGAGATAGATCGTGTCTACGTGCGTAACCAAGCGCGCCTCCGAAAAGAATGGTATTGTACGGATCGTTTATCATGGCCGCCAATAAAGCTTCACCCTGGCGACGACAAAGGGGTTCAATTGCATAGTGATCATATTCGGGAGGCCATTAGTAAAGCCTTTGTAGAGCCTAATGCAGGTAAACTACTGGCGTATGCAAAAACCATTACAGACAGAACGGGTAGAAAGCCCACCTTTATTCTAACCGGTGGAGGGATGAGCCTCAAAGGGCTTAAAGAAGCTCTTGAACCTCTCTTTGAGATTAAACAATATAATCGTTATGAGTATGCCACAGTGTTGGGTGCCATGCATTACGTCCGTGATCAGAGGCAAGGTGACGAGCAGCCTGCATCAGCAACTATACCACGGGCCCCTGGAGACATGGTCCTCATCTCCGCGGGTGAATTTCTAATGGGTAGCGAGGCCGAGGGGACTTCTCCTGATCAGCGTCCGGTACACCCCGTCTACCTCGACGCGTTCTATATGGATGTACATCCCGTGACGAATAAGCAATATAAGCAGTTTCTTGATGATGATGCTAACAAAGTGTGGCGCAAACCAACGCAAAAGTATGATTCGCCTTACTTTTACTTCTGGTGGAAATGGAAGAAAAGAAAGGCAGCAAAGATGATTAGGAAAAAATGGATTGAAGCAAGTGTTTTTTTCTCTTACAGTTACCTGAGGGATTGGAATGGTAACGAATTCCCAAGCGGTAAAGAGAATTTCCCGGTTGAGGGAGTGAGTTGGCGTGCGGCGATGGCATATGCAGCGTGGGCAGACAAGCGGCTGCCGACAGAGGCAGAATGGGAGAAAGCGGCACGGGGAGGCTTGGTCCAGAAACTTTACCCGTGGGGTGATACTCCATCTTCCGACAAAGCAAACTTCCAAACACACAACACCACTGCCGTTGGCAGTTATCCTCCGAACGAGTATGGTTTGTATGACATGTGGGGCAATGTTCAGCAGTGGTGTCTTGATAAATACGATCCGGACTTCTATAAACATTCGCCGAGAGAGAATCCCATCTCTGGAGTGAATATAGCACATATAGTAAGTAATTATATTAGCCTCGGCGATTCCCGCGTGTTGCGCGGCGGTTCCTGGTCCTATAATGCAACTGACTTGCGGATCGCCAACCGCTTCTACGATGCGCCGGCGTCTGCGGACGACTACAACGGTTTTCGTTGTGTGAGGGAAACCGCAACCCCTTAAATCTTTACTTCTTTACATCGATCTTTTATCACGCTCCAGCAGTCCGCGGCATCCACAACGGTTCTTTCCCCATCTCCGCAAACAGCAGCTTCATAACCAAATCCGCCTTCAATGCCGCATGCTCAGCGGAATTCCACAGATTATTGACTTCCCCAGGATCCTCTTTCATGTCAAATAACTCGCCATAGTCTTGGTTGTAATAGACGGTGAGTTTATAACGATCGTCAACGTAGGTTTTGACATGTACTGTTGTCGGTTCGTGATGGTTTTCGACGATAATATGGTCGCGTGCCTCTGCTGCTTGTCCCGACCAGACCGACATCTGATCTACACCCGTCATCGGACGTGGAATATCAATACCGGTGGCACTCAGGAACGTAGGTGCTAAATCTACCAACGTCTGTAATGCTTCCGACTGTTTCCCCGCAGGCACAACGCCGGGATACCGCGCGATGAAGGGCACCCGAATAACATCTTCGTAATGAAACGCGCCTTTTGCGATGAGACCGTGCTGTCCATAAAAGTGACCATGATCAGATGTGAACACGACCAATGTATTGTCTGCCAGTCCAAGTTCATCAAGTTTTGCCAAGATTTGTCCAATATACTTGTCCATCAAGCTCACCATACCGTAATAGACAGCAATATCTTTGGCAAGTTCATCTTGATCCCGTAAATGCGATCTGAACCCATGAACCCCTTTCCCACTTTCACGCCAATCCGAGAAATCAGGCTTTTGCTGTTGTGTTAATTGGAAGTGCAGCGGATTGTTGTCATGTTCCCCTTCCGTCACGGACGGCACCGTCAATTCTGCCGGATCATACATCGTATCCCACGGTTCCGGCACAAGATATTTTGGGTGCGGATCGAAAAAACTCGCCCAAAGGAAGAAGTTCTCACCGTTCTGTTGATATGTTTCCATCAGTGCATTCGTACGTTCAGCAATCCATGTATCGTAATGGTATTCTTCTGGAATGGGCCACTTTCGATATTGCCCGCGAGCATTCCCTGTTGGTGGTGCGAAATAGTCGCGCCAATTAGTGCAACCGTTCTCTTCCATCCAGATAGCGTAGTGCTGTCCGACGTGTGCCTCATCGGCGTGGTTGCGTGCCAGTTCAACGTGTTCAAACCCATAGAACGGTTCGTTGAAACTCCGCCAGAAATCCAAATCTTGGAGGATCGGATACGATTCGAGAGACGGAAATTCCTCGGTGCCGTGAAGCGGTTGAAAATGCGCTTTTCCGACGAGAGCAGTCCGGTAGCCTGCGTCCATGAAATCTTCACCCACGGTATGTTCGTCTTCAGAGAGTTTCGTGCCGAGGGACCAGGCACCGTGCTGACTCGGATACTTCCCGGTAATAATAGATGCCCGCGTCGGTGTACAGGTAGGGTTCGGGCAGTAGGCTCTATTGAAAAGCGTCCCCTGCTGTGCCAATGCATCTAAGTGAGGGGTCTGAATTTCTGGGTTAAGGCAACCCAAGGTATTCCAGTGCTGTTGATCGCTGGTGATGAGTAAGATATTAGGTCTGGTTTCGGTTCCCATGCTGTTTCCTTTGTTGTGTATTTATTGGTGAAATCAGCATAGCACTTTACAGGGAATAATTCAAGAAGAATACTGTAGGAGCGAGCTCCAACTCGCGACTGTTCATTCTGTCAAATTCAGTTGACACCCTTGGCGAAACATGTTACTATTTTAGACAGCGTTGCGATCATAAAGGAAAGTGAATGGACAAAGAAAACCAAAACGAGCCAAGTACAGTTGACGAAATACTCCGAAAAATAGAAGAAAAAGCGGGCACCGGAGAGTACATCTACCGCGGAGAATCAAAACACTTTGAGACAGTTTCTTCAAATCTCTATCGCGTTTTCCTTGAACGCGAAGACTTTGATATTGCAGCAGAATATTTTGATATAGAGGCGGTACAAAAAGGGATGCTGGAGGCGGCGAAAAAGTATCTCCGCAGAACAAGCAGCGATTGTGAACTCCTCGTCGAAATGCAACACTACGGCGGGAAAACTAACCTCATTGATTTCACGACAGATTGTTTCGTCGCGCTTTTCTTTGCATGTGATCAATTCGGAAATGAAAATGGCAGGGTTATTTGTCAAAGAAAAGAACTGCTAAGTTCAACCATCAAGGAGCCACCCGAACCAATAAGCCGTGTCGTTGCTCAAAGTAGTGTTTTTGTTCGACAGTCTGAGGGCTTTATTAAGCCTGATGATAACGATATAATCAATATTCCTTCAGAGGTTAAGCTACCTATGCTCAGGTATCTGCAAGAGATTCATGATATATCTACTGAAACCATCTACAACGATATCCACGGTTTTATTAGGTATCAAGATATCCATTTAGAGACTTACGTAGATTCTTATATCGGGTTGACCGAAGCACAAAAAGGAGATTCAGAAAATGGCGAGCCAGAAGAAATTAGCACACTATGAAAAAGCTATAAAACACCTTAGCAGAGCCATTGAACGAAGCCCTGGTTTTGTCCAAGCCTACATTCGCCGCGGCGATGTTTACCGAAAAATGGGCAAGTTTGATCTGGCGATTGCAGATCATACACAAGCGACTCGCCTCACCCGAAAACCTCATGAAGCATATTGTGGCCGGGGGATCGTTTATGCTGCCAAAGGTGAAATTGACTTAGCAATTAAGGATTTTACCACCGCGATACATAGGAGCCGCAGCTACGATTGGGACTATCCGGAAGCCTACTACCATCGCGGCAACGCTTATGTTGCCAAAGAGCAGATCGCACTTGCAATTGAGGACTATAACACTGCAATAAAACTGGATCCAGATTATACTGAAGCCTACGTTAAGCGTGGCATTGCCTACTGCATCGAAGGTGAGATAGACATCGCAATTGAAGATTTTAATACCGCAATAAGAATCAGCCCGCGGGATGCTGAGGCTTATTATAATCGCGGCAATGCCTACAGTCTCAAAAAAGATTTTGAATCGGCTATTGTGAACTATACGAAAGCGATAGAACTGAAACCCGATCATGCTGAAGCCCATGTCACTCGTGGCAATGCTTATGTTCAAAAAGGTGGAATTGACCGAGCTATTGCAGACTGTACAATGGCAATGAAGCTGAAGTCTAACCAGGGACCTGCTTATGTCGTTCGTGGCACTGCTTACTTTTACAAAGGCGAATTTGATTCGGCTATTGGAGACTGTAACAAGGCAATAGAATTAAGCCCCCTTGAAGCCAATGCCTATTTCATTCGCGGCAATGCTTACGAGGGCAAAGGGGAGACTGATAAGGCTCTCAAAGAGTATACAAAGGCAATAGAATTAGTTCCGTTTCACGCCCAAGCCTATTATGAACGCGGCAATGTTTACAGTGGCAAAGGCAAGTTTGACAAAGCCATAGCGGACTATACGAAGGTGATAGAACTGGATCCCTCCCACGCGGATGTCTATTACCATCGTGGCACTGCTTACGGTAAAAGTTGTAAGTTTGACTTGGCGATTAAAGATTTTACCACAGCCATAAAATTCAACGTAAATTATGTTGATGCCTATATTTGCCGCGGTATCGTTTACGAGTCCAAGGGCGAATTTGACAGAGCCATCAGCGATTATACGATGGCGATACAACTCAATCCAGGGTTTGCGATTTCATATTATAACCGTGGGAATGCCTACCTCGCCAAGCGCAAAGTTGATATAGCAATTAGAGACTATAACATTGCCATCCAACTTAAGCCCGAAATTGGTATAGACTTGCCTGATGACATCGCCGCGATGCTGATGAAGTGGAATGAACAAACTTCAACTTCACTTGTAGAGGAAAACCTATTTCAGCCTCCAGGGAAAATTGATCACCTCTCATTTGAAGCAGTCGCGTCAATGCTGATGCAGCAGAAAGAGCAAACGCGAATTCCATCTACGCTAATTAATCCCTATTCCGCTTCAAGCGGAATGACATCTCGCTCAATCGCAAATTAGGCATTAAAACTGGTTAACTCCATGTCTATTTTGTAACGCACTTAAGGTGTAACCACATTTGAAGAGATAACTACCTGAGAATGTTAGCACTATGTTTTTCCCAAACGATCCTACCCCAAACAATACCGAATGGTATGTGTCCGAAGAGCCCAAAGCGCGCCTTGGAAAGGGGATCATAGGTCAAATCAGATATTCCCCAGATGGCACTCAGCTCGCAGTCGGTAGTTCCATTGGGATATGGATATACAATGCCCACACCGGCAAAGAGTTAAATCTCCTTACAGGACATATAAAGTGGCCGGGGTTGATTGCGTACTCCTCCGATGGGCACACCTTAGCTAGCGGTGGGCAAGTTTCGCCGGAACGGATTGCTTACTCCGGCGATGGTCCCTTGTATGCTGGTACGGTTTGCTTGTGGGATCCAAACACTGGAGAACACAAAGTAACGCTCGGTGAGCATGAGGAACATGTAACTTGTATAGAATTTAG
>JAAXHI010000101.1:0-1448 GCA_012270875.1 Candidatus Poribacteria bacterium
TCTTAAAATTGTCCAAACTTTAGTACCAATTCGGTAATTCAATAGGTGAAAAATGCAAAACGCGCATTTTTCTACAACTTTACGTAGGTGACGATTATGCAGAGCGCGCACAGCTATTTGGACATTGGCAAAACGATCCATCCGGTGCCCCAATTCAGTCGGATGCACTTGATGTGCTGCGTCTGCGATGCCACCAGGCAATTACTACATACAAATCACTCCCCCCCCTCCGTTTGCTTTACATATCATAAGCATTATACTTCATAGGACAGTCTCGGTAATTGTTCCCGGTCTGTCTTTGTTGTGCCCGCACGCGCGCTATCTGAGCGTTGCGTCGCGGGCTTTTTTCGTTGTTGCCTCGGGTTTTGCCCGATGCATGTTCCTATCAATTCCCCAATTTTGAATTAGGAAAACAATTTGAAAAGGAGACTATTATGCCAATTTGCAGACTGCTTCGAATCACATGCCATGAACAAGAAGATTGGACAGGCGAAGATGATCCCTACATCAAAATCAACAGTGAAGTTGTTTGGGGACCAAAGAGCATGAGCGCGGGCGAAACCCGCGAAATTTACCGTGATTATCAGTTCAATCACCGTGCTAAAGTGACACTGTATGAAAGTGATGACTGGGATCCTGATGATTTCCTCGGTGAGCACGTCATCACCCGTGCGGATATCGGCAAGGGTGAACAAGAGTTCTCATTCAAGGAAGATGACGCAAATTATTCAATCTGGATAGTCGCGCTCTCCCACCCGACGGGGTAAAAGATATTGATATACCCTTTCAGGGGTTTAGCATTTCCTATTTTGGGGTGGAGTGCCTAGCGTCGGTCCCCATCCCAAAAAACATTCGCGAAGTGAATGGAGTGAACATTTCGACACAAGGCTTGACATCAGGAGGGGACGCGCTGCTATAAACATACCGTCCTTACAGGACTAAAGATTGAGGTTTAAGTAAGTAACGCTCCAGTGGGCGATATGTTTATAGTACTTTACACAGTCCTTTGCTGGCAATGTTTGAACCCTCTCCAGCGGCCCGGTCCATAGTTTAGGAAATTGCATAAACTCTATTATTACTTACTGGGACAGATTTCAAGTGTGTCCCTTATCACTTACAACTTATACCATTTCTAAATAATGTTATCGCATTAGCAGTTTTCATGGAATGTGTGGCGATGCGAACAAACTGAAAGTTTATTCTACATAAAGAGAGATTTATTAACAGAAATGGTACCAAAAAAGAAGGAAAATGCAAATGAACAATGCGAAATTTACCTATAGAACGACTCTTATGTCTGGTATGGCGTTGATTGCTGTTTTGCTTTGTTGCGTGGTTTTCATTGGATGCCCCGTAGCAGAGGAAATGACAGACGACGTGTTGCAACCGGTGTCCCCCGCGGGTGAAAGCGACCCGGTAGCAGACCCGAATGTAGATCCAAACGTTGA
>JAAXHI010000101.1:1502-10890 GCA_012270875.1 Candidatus Poribacteria bacterium
CCGAATGTAGATCCAAACGTTGACCCCATACAATAAACTGGCGTGCCACGCTGCTAAGCCCTTTTCCATACGCTTATCAAGGGCAGGTTTAGTGGTGCTGTAGAGTCTATTTCACGCGAATAGGAATTTTCATGGAGGAAAAGAAAAATGCGAAAATCCAGTACGATGTTATTGACTTTTAGTCTGATAATATTGGTTCTAACCGCAGCAGCAATAGCGCAAAGCGTCTGGACCCCTTATGTCCTCACTAACCAAACCACGGAAACGATATACGTGACGTTTTCTACATGGCGGGTGGCAAGCGGGACAGTTACAGCGACCGGCTACCGCACCGTCGGTTTCTATGATATCGACCCTGGTAAATCTCACAAATTTTATGGGTATAAGCAGAATCCGATCTATTTCCAAATAATGAATAGTTATGGATTGAATATAAAACCTACGAGAAGCATGCCCACATTGAGTTCGTGGGTGTCTGCAGCTAATCCCTTTTCACATAATCTTCGTACCTTCACATTTAATGTTGTGACCCCTTCATTTGGCGATTCCACACGCGAGCAAATTAGTTTTACAAGTATCGACAGAGACAGTTTGATAAATGCCGATGGCTTCATCAAGTACTTAATCAAGGACGGCAACAGTATCCAGATTAACGTCACAGATGCTTGGGTATCAGTGTCTGATTCCACTGATACTGAAGTGTTTGACGAGGAAGTGTTTGAAGAGGATACTTCCATGCTTGACATGCTTGAAGAGCCTGATTTTGAAGGTGAAGAGCCTGATTTTGAAGGTGAAGAGCCTGATTTTGAAGGTGAAGAGCCTGATACTGGTGATGCTCAGGGAAATCTGCATGCCCCCATCAACATCCCCGACCCTAACCTCCGCGGTAGTCTTGGGATAAAACTTGGCATAGCAGAGGGTGCTAAGATTACCCAAGCAGATATGCAGTCACTCGAAATACTTGCACTACCACATGCGGATATCCGAGATTTGACTGGCCTGGAGTTCGCCACCAATCTACATGACTTGGAGCTCGGATATAACCAGATAACTGATCTGTCACCGCTCACCGGATTAATAAACCTGGACTATTTGGGTCTTTCCGACAACCGGATATCGGATGTGTCGCCCCTCGCAAATTTGAAAAACTTGACGATATTGTTTCTCAACTACAACCGGATATCGGATGTGTCGCCCCTCGCAAACTTGAAAAACTTGACGCTGTTGAATATCAACGACAACCGGGTATTGGATGTGTCGCCCCTCGCAAACTTGAAAAACCTGACGAGGTTGTTTCTCAGCGACAACCGGATATCGGATTTTTCCGCGATTGTGGGGCTGATACCGAATCTGGAGTATTATAACAACAGCAACCAAAACGTTGAAGCCGTGGATCCGAATGCCAACCAACGCGTTGAAGTTTCCGGAGTGAGCACAAGAGAGCGTGGACTACGGCTGATTTTGAAGGGGCATGCGAGTGGGATCCCTAGCGTCGCGTTTAGCCCGGATGGTTCTATGCTGGCAAGCGGAAGTTGGGACGATACGGTTCGCTTATGGGACCCGCATACAGGCAGACATATACGAACACTTACGGGCACTAGCGTCGCGTTTAGCCCGGATGGTTCTATGCTGGCAAGCGGAAGTTGGGCGGACGGTACGGTTCTCTTATGGGACCCGAATACAGGCAGACATATACGAACACTTACGGGGCATACAGATAGGATTTCAGGTGTTGCATTTAACCCGGATGGCACAACACTGGCGAGCGCAAGTTGGGACAGAACGATTCGCTTATGGGACGCAAACACGGGCGAACAGATCCAAAAACTTGAAGGGCATATGTCTGAGATCTTTAGCGTAGCATTTAGCCCGGATGGGACAACGCTCGCGAGCTCAGATTGGGAGCCGATTCACTTATGGGACACAAACACGGGCAGACTGATGAGGATTCTTGAAAGGCGTGCGGGGAGCATAGCGTTTAGTCCTGATGGAGTGATGCTCGCAGGTGGTTCCAGAACTATCGGGTTATGGGACACAAACACGGGCAGACTGATGAGGATTCTTGAAGGGCTTGCGGAGAATGTAGCATTTAGCCCGGATGGGACAACGCTCGCGAGCGCAAGTCGGGACAGAACGATTCGCTTATGGGACGCAAACACGGGCGAACAGATCCAAAAACTTGAAGGGCATACGAGTTTCGAGAGCGTAGCATTTAGTCCTGATGGAGTGTTGCTTGCAACCGGAGGTAACAGGGAAATCCATATCTGGAAACTTATCCCCGCTATTAATGTGGTCATACCCGACGCTAATATTGAAGATGTCATACCCGACATTAATCTCATCACTGCCATTGAAAAAGCACTCGGCAAAACTAAAGCGGATACGATCCCAGTGGCAGAGATGCAGACGTTGACAAAGCTTAACGCAGCATCCCAAAACATTCGCGATATAACTGGACTTGAATTTGCTACCTCCCTGACGACGTTGTCTCTCGACGATAACCGGATAAGTGATCTAACGCCTCTTGGGGGACTTACCAACCTGACATGGTTGACTCTCCCCACTAACCAGATAAGTAATCTATCGCCTCTTGCGGGTCTTACCGATCTGAAACACTTGAATGTCGACGATAACCAGATAAGCGATCTATCGCCTCTTGCGGGTTTTACCGCCCTGACATCGTTGAGTCTCACCTTTAACCAGATAAGTGATCTATCGCCTCTTGCAGGACTTGCATCCCTGAGAGACTTGAGGCTATACAGTAACCAGATAAGTGATCTATCGCCTCTTGCAGGACTTGCATCCCTGAGAACGTTGTTGTCTCTCGGCGATAACCAGATAAGTGATCTATCGCCTCTTGCGGGTCTTACCGATCTGAAACACTTGTCTCTCGACGATAATCAGATAAGTGATCTATCGCCTCTTCCAGGAGGACTGACCTCCCTGACAACGTTGTCTCTCGACGATAATCAGATAAGTGATCTAACGCCTCTTGCAGGTCTTACCTCCCTGGTAACGTTATATATCCGGAATAACCAGATAACCAATTATTTGCCCCTTCTATCATTGCGGAGTTTACGTATTGTGGAAGCTGATGATGGTATAGATGATATAGCCTCTTTGCGGTCTGCAGTCGGTGATGCGTGTCACTTTCAGATGCCGCACACCTATGGGCGTTTGCAGCCCTCTGGACATAGGTATACCATTATCTCCAAACCACATGGGGGAGGGGTTTCCGGGAATGATGGCGAAGTCAAAGGTGCTCCTCTTGTCATAGATAATGGCACGTTGAATTGGACATACGAAACGACTGTAGCCTCTGAATCCGAATCCGACCCAACCACTATCACTGTCAAATTCCTAAATGGTAAGACTCGTGAGATAGATATTGTGAAACAGGCTGCAGCCATGTGGAAGTCCCACGGTTATATAGAATGGAAGTTTCTTGGGCCGAGTCAATCAGGAGCCTCAGATATCCGGGTGAAATTTGACTATGACTACTACCACGAGCACATAAAATCGAAAGTCATTAAAGACGGTGAAGAAATAATAACTTACTCACCAACAAATAGGACTTTCGATGCAGCTGGATCCGAGACCTACAAGGCACCTTCAGAGAACTATCTCTTGCTTCAACATCAAAGGTACTGGTCTAAGTACGGTACCGACGCTAATAATTATAAGAATCAAGAAACTATGCACTTCACTGCAAACTTCGGCCAAGCCGTGGCCCTGCACGAATTCGGGCATGCCCTTGGGCTCGCACATGAGCATTTGAGCCCCAAGTTCAACGACTATTTTGAGTGGACAGATATACAGAAGATCAAAGAATACTTTAGGGAAATAACGCCGTGGACAGACGAACAGATTGAACACAATGTCTTGGATACCGTATCGGTGGCGGACGAACTACCGGGTGTAGATTTTGATCCAGACTCAATTATGACCTATGGTATTCCAGCTCAGTTGATAAACGCACGTCCGAATGCACCACAGTGGGCACAAGATGCTGCTGCGAATGGGATTAAGGATAATTATACATTGTCTGCGGGTGATCACGCGATAGCAGCAGTTCTATATCCTAAACCGAAGGAGTTCATTATAACCGGTGAGATTACCGTTCACGCTAAAGATGATGACTTCGGTAGTGACGATTATTTCGATAATCGCGATAATCCTACTGATTTTGAATTCTATTACACATATCACAGTCCGTTACTGAAGTATATTCGCAAGACGGGCTATGTGTATACATGGGGCGATCGTGAATGTCGGGTTGAAGTTCATCTGGTTGTCAGGAACTATAACGCCGTTGATCAAACACTTGAACTGGGTGCATACGCGCTATTATATGAAGAGGGGAGAAAGAGCGAGGGGGGTGATGATCTTGAGGCTCTAGATTGTGGAACTGTCCGCCTTCCGTTCACCGGAGCGGATAGCTCCAGGACGCTGAAACTTCATGATTTAGACAATGGAGGTCCATTAAGTCTCAAATTCAACCATAACCCTTGTCCAGACATTTATACACATGATGAGCTTTATCTTGGAGATATATCGGGTGGTGGTGATTGGGCAGATGTTACCGTTACGTTTTACGAAAGGCATCCGTCTTGGATTACGGCAGTGCCTTTAGCACCAAGTTCTATTGCGGATCAGAACGCATTACCCGCAGATGTCAACGGTGATGGAGAAATAGATGTAAGGGATCTGGTTTTGGTATCCAACTATCTTGGACAACCCACGCTGGAAAACCTGCTCATCGATGTTAATGGCGACGGTACTGTTACAATAGCAGACCTCGTTCAAGTTGCCCAATACCTTGGACAATCAACGACCGCGTCTGCACCTCTTCATGTCGTCGTACCAACCGGGCTTAAATATGCGACAGTAGAAGAATGGATACGCCAAGCACGTTTAGCAGATGATGGGTCGTTTGTCTTCCAACAAGGCATCGCGAAGTTGGAGTACCTATTGACTTTGATAATCCCAAAAAAAACAGCACTGCTTCCTAACTATCCCAACCCGTTTAACCCAGAGACGTGGATCCCGTATCATCTTGCGAAGCCAGCGGATGTGACGTTCACTATCTATTCTGTTGATGGGAAAGTTGTGCGGCGTTTAGACTTGGGACATCAGGCTGCTGGGTATTATCAAAATAGGTCGCGTGCGGCGTATTGGGATGGCAGGAACAATCTCGGTGAGCGCGTTGCAAGCGGTCTGTATTTCTATACCTTGACAGCTGGGGATTTCGCTTCCACTGGCAAGATGCTGATTATGAAGTAGATTCCGTTTATCAGATGTAATCGGATAGGGACAGGAGGTCCGTTTGGGACCTTCTGTCTTTTTTTAGGGTGGTTAAAGGGCAGATGTTCATTGTCAGAATCGTGGATTTGCAGGATTAGAGAGATTGATATATCGGGGTTACAAACCTCTCCTACAAAGGTCATGAAATTTTGTGTGACAAATTTGGGATGAATGGGTATAATGATGACGATAGACGCGACAATGAAATACAATCGAAGACATTGTTCAAATAGGAAAGGGAGTTATGCAGAAGTTAGTGTTTGATGGGAGACCGACACGGACGAATTCACTCGGTATGCAATTTGTTAAAATTGAACCTGGTACATTTATGATGGGTTCAGAGAACGCGTCGCTATCCGATGAATTGACGGCAGGCAAGGCACACCTCCGCGACGGCGACTGGGATGAACATCCGGTGCATCAGGTAACACTGACCACGCCATTTTATATCGGTGTTTATCAAGTTACGAATGCGCAGTATACTGCGTTTGATCCGACACATCGTGACCTGCAAAGTCTTCAAAACGTCGGTTTTTCAAAAGACGATGATGAAGCCGTCGTGTTTGTGGATTGGCACGATGCGACACGCTTCTGTGAATGGCTCTCCGAGGAAGAAGGACTTCCCTATCGACTGCCGACTGAAGCGGAATGGGAGTACGTGTGCCGTGCAGGGACGACGACGCATTTTCATACTGGGGATACTTTGCCTGCTGAATTCCATAAAAATGTTGGCGAAAGTTGGTATCCGGATGCCGGACGGGGCCGCGGTGCCGAAGAAATAGTCCCTTTACATGTCGGGCAAACGCCACCTAACGCGTGGGGGGTATATGATATGCACGGAAACGTGGAGGAGTGGTGCCAGGATTGGTACGGCCCCTACGATCCGGAACCACAAGTGGATCCGGTCGGTAGAGAAGACGGTTTGTATCGTGTTACGCGCGGTGGTAGTCATTCGACGTTGCTCTGTTACCTCCGTTCTGCGAATCGGATGGGCGCGGTGCCTGAAGATAAACACTGGTACATCGGATTTCGCGTCGTTTGTGGTGAGATGCCAGAGACATCGCCTACACCTGTACCGAAGGTGGCGTTATGGGGACGGGATGTCAAACAGGAACCCAAAAGTTCGCCTGCACCGGAGACACCCTATTTTGCGGAACCGCTGACGTTCGTTAAGATCCCAGAGGGGTCAAATGGACCGCTTTTCTCGGCACATAATCACGTGCCAGCGATCGTGGAGTGTCCGAATGGCGATATGTTCGCAGCGTGGTATTCGTGTGTGACGGAACGCGGGCGTGAATTGACGGTTGCCGCGAGTCGGTTGTGCTTTGGTGAATCGGAGTGGGAGTCCGCTGAACCTTTTTGGGGTCCGCCGGATGGGAACAATCATGCGACTTCACTCTGGCGGAATGAGCACGGACGGATTTATCATTTCAATGGACTTTCGGCTGCTGCAACGTGGGGACCACTGGCGTTGGTGATGCGTTATTCCGATGATAACGGTGCGACGTGGTCGAAACCGCGGTTTATATCACCGGAGCATCGCCTCCGACACATGCCGATCGCTTCCGTTTTCCGGAGGCAGGACGGTTCTATACTTCTCGCCTGCGATGCGGTGAGCGGCGGCGACGGCGGCACGGCGATATGGCTCAGTGACGATGATGCGGAGACGTGGTACGATCCGGGTGCAGGACAACCTATCCCCGAATTTGCTGCTGGCAAGCAGGGGGGCTGGATTGCTGGTATCCACGCCGCTGTGGTTGAACTCACGGATGGCAGACTGATGGCTTATGGTCGTGGTGATACGATTGATGCGCGGATGCCGAAGAGTATCTCTGAAGATGGCGGTAAGACGTGGCATTACAGTGCAAGTCCATTTCCAGTGGTTGCGGGAGGACAGCGGTGTGTGCTACTACGACTCCAGGAGGGACCGCTTTTCCTCGCATCCTTCACAGGTGATCGGAGGGAACCGACCCCGATGCCGATTGTTGATGCTTCTGGAAATGAACGTCTCGTTACGGGACTCTTCGGCGCGTTGTCGGACGACGATGGCGAAACGTGGGAGTCTACGCGTCTGATTACGGATGATGGCGAGGACCGAGACATCGAAACAATGGACGGACGACCCTTTAAGATGGGACTCAACAGTGCTGAACCGGGTGGTTACCTCGCTGTTTGCCAAGGGCAGAATGGGATCATTCATCTGATTAGCAGTCGTCAACATTATCGATTTAATCTTGCTTGGTTGAAAGAATTGCCGCCATCAGAAGTGAGGAGTTGAGATGAAGTTACCTTTTTTGCATCAGGAAGTAGAAGTCAGCACGGACTTACGAGAAAGCAACGATATCCTTGACAATCCCGATGCTTTGAAAGAACGGATAGCAGCGGACGGGTATCTCCTGATTCGTGGACTACATGATAAAAACGCTGTCCTTACGGCACGACAACAGATTCTGGAAAGATTGGCAGTGAAAGGTATGCTTGCCCCCGATACCCCGTTAATGGACGGGGTTTTCAACCCAGAGTATCCTGAACCTACGTCAACCGGTTCAATGGGGAATAAAGCGTTAGCGCAACTACCGTCATTTAAAGCCGTCGTTGAAGGCGCACCGGTGATGGACTTTTTCAAGCACTTCCTCGGTGGCGATGCACGGACGTTTGATTTCAAATGGCTGCGCACGGCGGGACCCGGATCGGGTTCCCCGATTCATTACGATATTGTTTTTATGGGGAGAGGCACGCAAGACCTCTACTCCTGTTGGACCCCTTTTGGTGATGTATCGCTTGATATGGGACCCATTGTCTTCTGTGTCGGATCCAACCACTTTGATAAGGTGCGTGCCACTTACGGACAATCTGATGTTGATCGGGATATGATTGAAGGGCATTTTAGCGATGATCCGCTTGAAATTATTGAAAAATTTGGTGGACACTGGGCGACAACAACGTTTTCGGCGGGGGACGTTATTATTTTTAGTATGTTCCTCATGCATGCCTCCTTGGTTAACACGTCTGATAAAATTCGGATAACGGCGGATACGCGCTATCAACTGGCATCCGACCCGATTGATGAGCGATGGGTTGGTGAGAAACCGAAAGGGCATTACGCGTGGAAGCAGGAGAACGCAGAGATTGAATCCTTGGAAGCATCTCGGCAAAGGTGGGGGGTCTAACGTTTTGTGCTGATATTGCGGATAGGACTTACGCCGATTTAGCAGGAAAGGGATATTTCGGAGGTGGGAATCAGATATTTGGATGTTTTTAATCCCCTAAATCCCCTTTATCAGGGGACTTTTAAAGACGCTGTGTAAGTCCTAATGGAGTTAGAAAAAATATGAACACTGATCCGAGCGTACACGACACCGCGGCAGCATCGCAGGTTCGTAAACCGAAATTATTCCTACCATTCATTCTCATTTTATTATGTGCTGTTGCGGTTGGATTCGGCGTAAAATATTACAAGAATAGACCCAAACCGACGACTGAGGCGGCATGGGAGGTCTATTTTAGCGGTGTTTCGACAGCACCGATTGGTGAGAATGCCCCGGATTCGCTTGACAAACGGCTTGTCGCCAGACTTACTAATGCTGAGACCCGGGTTGATGCAGCACTTTATCATTTGGATGCTGCGCCGGTAGCCAATGCTTTAATCGCAGCGCACAAGCGCGGTGTGCAGGTCCGTGTTGTTACTGAAGCAGATAATGTTGATGAAGCGGAAATTGAGCGGTTGCAAGAAGTCGGCATTCCTGTCGCTGATGACGGTGATAATGAAGGGTATATGCATCACAAGTTCATCGTGATTGATGAACGGTACGTCTGGACAGGCTCCTATAATACAACCTATAATGGGGCATATAGGAATAACAATAACGTCATACTGATTGATTCGGTGCCGTTGGCGTATAACTTCACACAGGAGTTTCGGGAGTTGTTTTTTAACGCACAGGATGGAGCGTCCGCTGGTGCGTTTATCGCGTATCCGAAGATAGCATTGGCGGATGGCATGCAGGTTTTTACGTATTTCTCGCCAGGGAGCGACACTATTTCGCCGCTGCTAAGGGAGATCAATTCTGCGGAGAAGTCTATT
>JAAXHI010000035.1:0-3281 GCA_012270875.1 Candidatus Poribacteria bacterium
TCCAAAACTACTTATTGCGTATTTTTATCAAGTGCCTCCTGATAATAGTGGATGGGTTTCGGCAGCGAGGAATCCAAGTGATACAGGGGCCCAAAAATCAAGTTTTCTAAGTTCCTGAACCGACTTGAGTCTCGGCGGTTCCACGACGGCCTTTTTATACTACAGAAGAACGTCATCTCATCGATGAGCTGCATAACCAAACTACAGGATTCTACTTTCGACAGAACGGTGTTGGTTTCTATAATCTCTCTAAGGATGTTGCCGATTATTTCTACCTGCCTTTCTACTTCCGCGTTTGTATAGGCCTCTTGTCTCTGCTTCCATTTGATAAGTGCCCCGCTGAAAGACGAAATCGCCATGTAGAGAGCGTATATCATCGCTGATTCCATTCCTTTCTCCTCCTTGTTTCCGCTTCGATTGCTTATCAACTTTTGGAGAACAAGCCTCCGCTGAACTTCTCTGAACTTCAGTAAATCAACTATTTACCTATGCTTTCGCGGGTTTTCGGTTAACAATGATGAGGTAGAGCACCCTCCTAATCCTCTTATCTCATCCACATTCAATTATCGTAAAGTCTAACATAAGTCTTAAAACGAGGGTTTTCGGTAAATTAGGGCTTGATAAGATCAAGGAACTATCCGTTCCCGTTAACTGCACTTAATTCTAGTAGTACAACATCATACTCTTTAAGTTTATCAGGGATGTCCTTTGAAAATTCCGGGTAATATTTCATCAATTTAACCTGTTTTTCTACTTCTTCTTTTGTTTCCTGCAATGCTGTTAATACAACCTCTCGAATTTTCCTAAACGCCTCATTAAAGTCATGGACCATTTGCTGTGAAACCTCATACACAAAATGATTGAGTTCGTTTTGAACCTGGGCATGCCTCTCGGTGCGCGCACTATGCAATTTATTACGAGTGCCATTCCAAGCAAGAAGGGCCATTATGCCCACCGCAACGATGGCCGCGACTGCCAGAGGCCCCGTTCCTGCTGCCGCTGTTCCTGCTGCCGCTGTTCCTGCTGCCGTTGTTCCTGCTGCCGCTGTTCCTGCTGCCGCTGTTCCTGCTGCCGCTGTTCCTGCTGCCGCTGTTCCTGCTGCTTTTGCTGCTACTTCTGCTGCTACTGTTTTTCCAATGTAACCGGCAAACAATGCTGAATACAAACTGTCCAATAGACTGTCTCTGACCGCGCGTAGTTTTGACAATTTAAGATTCACCACTATCATTTCGCCTTCAAAGCGGTAGTGTGAAGATTCAACATCGGCTCTCGGAGGAAATTCAAGTTTGAATTCCCAGGAACTGGCGAGCGTATCAATCACTTTATCAATGAATTGCCCCAGTTGGTCTACAAATTTTTCGCTTATCTGGGTAATAAAATTTGTCCACTGGTTCACAAGCGCGTCTATAAATTCCTCAAATTTTTCTTCAAAAAGTGGATCCTCAGGCTTCATATTGTACAGCCATTCACGAACGACGGGAGGCGTATAACCAAAAGAATGACTATAAACTTTGCAAGAACGCGAGGGCTGATCCGAGGGCATTTCAGATCCAATTTTCCTGAGGCACCCCTCTATTTCTTTCTGAAGATCACGTTCCATTTCATTATATAGACGATTCCACATCCAGAATGCTTCCTCGATTCCTCGGTCACATTCAACCTGCTTCTGCAAAAATTTAATCTCCCGCCGGATTTTTTGATTATTCGGTTCCGCCAAGCGGTCCGATATTTGCGATATTTCCGTGAAAAACTGAAGTTTCTCTTGATCTACAGAGAGCCAGTTAGAAAGAGTCTGTTTGTTAGTAGCGGCCGAGGATAGATTCTCAGTTTGGAGAAAGAACAAAATATCAACGACAGCATGGAGTTTTACAGTATACTGTTCTTGTTCATCCCTCAAAAGAGAGTCAATGGTTAAAATAACAGCATCGGCCCCACTGATTAGATGCCATTCCTTGTTTGGCATGTCAATAGGGGTGTCAATCCAGCCCCCCATTTTCAAATATGTGTAGGGTGCTCCCGGGGAGAGAGGCAAGTCATCTGCCTCAGGCACAATGACAACTATGCTAACGTTAATTTTTGAATCTACTTCGATCTTGTCCGCCTCCATGCGGGCGAGAACCGTACTCCGCTGAGGGCTGTTCCCCTCCAAAACAAAATTCAGCCTTGAGCGTAAGTCTTCGTAGCTGTTCACGGTTATTTTCCTTTCGGAATGCAAGCGGATATAAAACTCCGCCCTTACGAATTAAAACCTAAGTTGCCACCTTATACGCTAAATTTGACCGGATTTGTAGAACCAGGCCCACGAAAAATTACCGTTTGTCCTAACCTACATACTTAAGTTGAACGCAGGTTAAAAATTAGCGGAAACCCTATTTGTCAAAATACATTTTAAACACAAATAGAAAATCTTTCAGCTCGCCATTGTACTTGAGCTGCGCTTGATGGCGTTCTTGTTTCTTCTGACTCAGCACGTTTTTTGCGCTATTAAGTTCCACCAACTTGCTCTTAGCCGTAGCGAGCGCAGCCTGATATTCATCGGACTCGCGTAGCATTTTTGCCCTGAGTTGGGATGAATTCTTGTTCTTACTCCACTCATCGTACGCAGCCTTATATTCACTGAACTCGCGTTCAGCCTTTTCCTTTGCAGTCTTGACATTTTTATGCACTCGGTTATACGCTGTTTTCGCATCGCTAAGTTTATCGTCTGCGATCGTAAGCTTTTCCTTTGCAGCAAGTGCTTCTTGCAGTTCCTGTGTTTCTACAAATTTGGGCACTTTCATCGCTAGATATGCCCTAGCAAACTCGTTTCCAGTGTTGAGATTGTATTTGTACGAGAATTTAACAAGTTGGGTAACGAATTCATCAATCCCTTCCTGACCTTTCTTAAGGAGAGAAATAGAAATATCGTCCAGAAAAGAACCAACGATCATTTTATCAAAATCCTTCCCGTACCTTTTTATAAGGATTTCAAGAATCTTGAATACGTTGGCTTCTAACACCTCTGGCGAAGGGTTCCATTCTTCGGTCTTTTTTGCATCCTTATTTCCGCTGTCGCTGTTAATGTCCAACACCGAATCAATGTTATTCACCACCTGTGGACTGAAGCCTGAGTCGGATCCAACATTAAATAGGTCTAAGTCCGGAAACAGCGGCTCTTCATCAAAAAGCGACGACGAAGCACTACTGTCTGGCGATTCATCAAAGAGCGACGACTCGTAAGACTCATCAAATACCGGTGCATAGTCATGATTCGGCTCTGTCGTGAAAATACCAGCAGCCGA
>JAAXHI010000035.1:3321-13323 GCA_012270875.1 Candidatus Poribacteria bacterium
TCAGATCATCTATATGATCAGCCATTTTTGCCTCCAATTATCGAGATAAAGATGTAAGTGAGAGTGACATCTATTATACCACAACAACGGATTGTATATCTTCAGCAAGCTGTTTAACAGAAACAGAGGTGAGATTGATAATCCGCCCGTTACGTGCGCGCATCGTTCGGACAATAGCGCAGCAGAGGTTGAACGGCTACTAGCACTTCAACACCGGTCTGGTTACGAATGTCGGCTGCTGTTGCCATCAGTGCGTCGTTATTTCTGGTACAGATAGTATCTTCAGGAATCATCATTCTTTTCCGAAGAAATATCCTGGAGTATCCCATCTAACTCCCGAAGTTGCCGATTCAGATCATCAAGGGCAGACTTGGCGCGAGCAATTTCGGCCTCCCTGAAACTTACCTCGACTGCCTCCGCGCCCTCGACTTTCCGACTCCACTCATCAAGGGTAGACTTAGCACGAGCACAGGCATCCGCCTTGGACTTGACTTCCTGCAGTCCCTCTTGAAGATCGATCTGCGCATGCTTATAGACACCTATTGAGGAGACCATCTCCTTGTATTTCTTCATCTCCAGTTCAATAGCATCCTTCGCAGCCTTGACATCCTTTGATAACTCCTTATACTCTCTCACTTCTTTGTCGAAGATCGAGAACTTATCTTTAACCGCCTTCTCCGCCGTCCTGGCTTGACTTTCCTTAATATTAAAATGTGCCCAGAGCTCACCAAGAGCTTTTTCATCGGCAGGCGTTCCCTTGGGATCAATAAGATCATACCCTTGAATCACCTTAAGTGCCTCCGTTTTATACGGACCACACGACTGGAGTAGCTTTTCTAGACCCCTATTAAATTCTTCCATCTTAGGCGTTTGATTGGGAAGGCTATAATTATACTCTAGTAGTGCCTGATTATACGCACACGCCACCACCATAGCTTCCTTACTCGTATCTTCCATCTTGTCTAATGCTTTTTCGACTCTATCCTTCGCTTGCATAGCCTCTGTGTGCTTATTGGCAAGTTTGGGAAGCAGAGAGCCTTCGTAACTATTAATCTTCAAACTGAGTCCCAGGGCCTTGGCCTTGACTTCTATCAGCGTGACCATGTTACTCGCCGAGGCGCGCATCTCATACCGTTTTAACAGATCCATCAAGTCATCGACCGCACGGTGATACGCTTTGTCCGCCTCCTTGTACCTCTCAAGTGCAAGATTATACTCGTTCACCGCATCATCGTAGCCTGAGTCGGATCCAACATTAATAAATAGGTCTAAGTCCGGAAACAGCGGCTCTTCATCAAAAAGCGACGACGAAGCACTACTGTCTGGCGATTCATCAAAGAGCGACGACTCGTAAGACTCATCAAATACCGGCGCATAGTCATGATTCGGTTCTGTCGTGAAAATACCAGCAGCCGANNTCAGATCATCTATATGATCAGCCATTGTTTTCTCCTATTCTAAAGTCGGCGACACGGTGGGCGAAAACCTTCAATGGGCATCAAAAACGATATTCGGTCATAAATGTCATCAAGCGCGTGATTTCTGACGCTTGGCATCCGGGGTATCTCGTGTCATTTTTCACGGATCCTCGATGTAGAGGGGATACGCTTTTTGACATTTATTAGTGTGGGTTTCTCATACCTATATCCCCTCACAAACCCTAATCTTAGACCTCAGAAAAAAATGGGGGTAGATGAGAGAATTGCATTTATTATACCACAAAATCTAACCTAATGTCAAGTTTTTAAGGGAAATCGAGGAAAAATGAACTTTTACTTTACAAATTTACCAAAATCCCGCGGAGAGACATGCACAAGATCTAATACCGCCGTTTCCAGTGCCAACTGTCGCTTCCTGAGATGAGTGGACGGATGTCTTCTGGCAAAGTCTCAATAAATTCAGGACTGACTTCGTTGCCGGGCCATTCGCGCACCATCGGCGGTGTATAACCGGAGATAAGGATAACGCGCTCCTTGTCGCTACGGATAGCAGTCGTGCTGTGAATCAACGCTTCAGCGAAAAGCAGCACGGAACCCGCTGACGCTTCAACTTGGTAGATGAGTTTGTCATCAGACAATGCGGCTTCGATCATCTCGTTATGGTTCCACGTTAAGCGATGGCTTCCCGGTATGACGCACGTCCCGCCATCGTCGGGACCGACATCGGTGAGATAGGCAAGCGTCTTTACAAAGATGCAGTGGTACTTGTTCTGTTCTATATAGGTGCCCCACCCGTGTTGTGTCCCTCGATGAAACCCTGTCGGGTTATAGCGGCGTTTGTGGAGTTCGTCCAATTCCGTCTCTGGATTACGGCTATTAATGATTGCTTCGGTTTCCTCAAGGCGTACTGAACCTCCTACCACCTCTTCAACGAGTGGTACGAGTTGCGGATGTGCGGCATATTCCAATAGTGCAGGATCATACTCAACGAGATTCCCGAAAAGTACGTGGTGTTCGCTTCGCCCGCGGGCATAGACGCGTGTGGCATCAAGATTCTCGTCGGCTTTGATTTTGTAGAGTGCACCTTTCATGCGCTCAACTTCATCGCTGTTCAGAACGTTCTCTAACAACACAAAACCGTAGATGTCAAAGTGCAGCCGTTGTGCTGGTGTTAGGCAAATTGCATCACCGTTTTCCATCTTTTACCTCCAGATTTATAAGATCGCTCCTACAATCCACGCTTAACTTGTCCCCAGAAGGTGGTGAGTTTTTCGGTTGGATCCACAGCGAGATCGAGTGCGTCCTCGCCTTCATAGACAAGCAGATCATCTACATAACCGGGGACAATTATTCCCCACGTATAGAAAGCGAACCATTTGGCGGTGGGACCGAGGGCAGCGTTCCGAAATGGGAGATCTTTTTCCGGCTTGGCACCTAAAGCGTCATTTCGGTCATCGCCTACGGAAAAATTAAATTCGCTTTTGCCGACATCGGCAACAATGTGTAGT
Organism: Candidatus Poribacteria bacterium; assembly: GCA_012270875.1. Classification (GTDB taxonomy): domain Bacteria; phylum Poribacteria; class WGA-4E; order WGA-4E; family WGA-3G; genus WGA-3G. Next base: position 6,269 of record JAAXHI010000035.1, read on the forward strand.
GATAGGTAGAATCCTTACGGATTTTTCCCCCACTCCAAACCGTGCGTGCGACTTTCACCGCACACGGCTTTCCAGTTCAATTTTAGTGTTCTATGACACTGTAGGGTGTTAAATCCAACATTTGCTTGTTTTATCATAGTTTTGAGTCAGAGACTTCTATAGTTCCGCAATAATGATTTGTTTTCAGGAAGTTATAGATTTAGAACTATGATAGAATTATGCTTAGTATTGAACCTGAACGGGCTTTGTCTTGTTAGGACTTTTTCCGTTCTCCTCTCCCATAGTTTCCTAAAGTAAGGATACCGTAGGGACTTCTTAACTCTCTTGTAATGAACTACTTTATGATTGATTTAGAGTCTGTCTTTACTCCCGTGAAACTAATTCGCTTAGTTCCCGCAATCGGTAATCTAATAATATACCAAACGTCCAATAGTATATTTCGATTGCTCCTATTTTTTCAAGGCTAATAAGTCATGGATCAGGAAGCTTATGACAATTTAGTTTTCATTTACTCATGTCAATCTGAGTTGGATGTATCTTCTGGACGTTAAGGTTATTTCTAATCTTAACTTTTGCCTGTGTCCTTAGATATTCACCTTGTCCCCTTGCTTTCCACATATTCGTTTCCAAATATGCAGTTAGGGTAAAACTTGCAGTGTTAGATTCACTGACTGAGATTTGCACTCAGATTTCATTACAATATGTTAAGACGCACAGACGTATTTCCATGTATCGGTTTCAAAATCTCCAATAAGTTGCCAAGCAGCACCATCGTAAAGCCGAACAACGCCAGCATCCCAATTGATATAGGTGCAGCCATTGTTTTCGCCAATATTGTCGGCAGAAGCGACTTTGAGATTGAAACACCTCCCACCACCTTCAATGTAAACCCAGAATTCGACTGAAATAATGGGATTTTCAGTTTCTATGGGGATACCGAGTCCGTCTCCGTCCCCACCTCCTAAGATCGCAAGTGCTTTTTTATCGGTTTTGACGGTGTCGCCAGAAACTTCAAAGTCGCCGCCAATTACTTCCCAATCTTTGGGTGGGTTACCGGTAGCGAATTCCTCAAATCCGGTCTGTACGAAGACCTCTTGGGAAATTGCGGTCTTTATGATAACAAGGTTCAAAAGGATAATAAAAGATAGTAGAAAATACTGGCTGAAGCCAACATACTTATCTTGATTCATTATTTTTTCGCCCCCATTCAATCTTTCTTACGGCATCCAGATGTTCCATTCCCCTTTTTTCTCCCACTTACGGCATGCATGGCATAAACACATATATCGAATCGCGAAACGTGGAGAGGGACCGACGTTCATTGTGCCAGAATGCGGTAGGAGGTGATGAAAAAAGAGGACATCCCCCTGTTTAGCGACGACTTCCATCGGTTCGCCTAAATCCATTTTTGGAAACAGGGCACGGACATCTCGGACATGGTTGGAGAATTCAGGATTCTTTTTTCGGAATTTACGAATGCGTCGTGGACCTTCGGGCCATATTACTGTGGTGCCGCCATGCGAATTCGCATCGGTGAGGTAGGTCAAACTGGTTGCTCGGAATGTTCCAGGATCCAGCCGAAAATCCCGAAAATCGCCATCTAAATGCGGCGATGGTTTCTTCCATTCAGCTGAAACGGGGAATTGATTGAGTGCCCAGACACCATCAGGACGGTGATCTTTACAGTGTGGAATTTCCGGGTATTGAGATGCGAGTTGGTTCAGGACGGTGAGGTAATCAGGGGTGCAACACGCTAAGACATCGAGATGGGTAACGCCGAAAAGTTCGATGCGGTTCCCATTTGAGAGTTGTTCCATGTAAAAACCGGCGAGCGGCTGACGTTTGAAATGTCCCCATGAATCAGGATTGTCTGCTTCCATACCCATCATTTGCCACATCGCTGCTTCGGCTTTTGTGACAGTCTCTTGTGGAATCAAACCGGAAAGGAGTAGATAACCTTCCTCTTCAAATTGTAATAGTTGCCGTGTTGAAAGCATATTTTTACCTGTGATTACCTTTAATAGGACTCACGCAAATTGCGTCCAAAAGCAATAAATTTCACCGAAAAAAAACGGATATTTTAGTTATTTACCCCCTAAATCCCCCTTATCAGGGCGGTAAGGGGACTTTAAGAGGGAATGCGTAAGTCTTGTTTAACAAGGGACGGAGACTTCGTCCTACAAGGTCAGTGTGCTTTAGTCATCAATTGTGAATTTGGCGACATCCGCTGGGGGTTCGGGATACCTCATACCGAGTTTTCTAAGTGTATCAACGATACACTCTGTAATGACGAGATTCCGATACCACTTCTTATCTGCGGGTATTATATGCCAAGGTGCCCAGTCCGTACTACATTCTTGGAGAACTGTCTCGTACGCCTGCATATAATCGTCCCAATAGGCACGTTCTCGAATATCGGCTTCCGTGATTTTCCAATGCTTCGTCGGATCACTAATCCTGGATTCAAGACGTGCTTTCTGTTCCTCCTTTGAGATGTGGAGGAAAAATTTTAGGACAACTGTTCCATTTTCAACCAACATTCTCTCAAAATCGTTAATCTGCTGATAGCGTTGCGCCCAAACCGGTTTTGGCACCAAGTTATGCACGCGGACGACAAGGACATCTTCATAGTGTGAACGATTAAAGATACCGATTTTTCCTTTTGGGGGTGCGACCCTGTGTGCACGCCATAAAAAATCACGGGAAAGTTCATCCGTAGAAGGGACTTTAAAATTAACGACATTACATCCCTGTACATTTATACCCGCCATAACCTTCCGGATCGTGCCATCCTTGCCACATGTATCCATGCCCTGCAGTATAATGAGAAGCGCACGCTGATTTTCCGCGTAAAGCAGTTCCTGAAGTTTCTGTAGCTGCTTATGTAGTTTTTTCAGTCTGCGCGTCGTTTGACCTTTTTTCTCGTAAGCACCCGTATATTCGGGTGGATAATCGTTCAAGCTGACAAGGTCACCCGGCTTGACGATATTTTTAACATTAAGTTCCATATTTTTAGTAGTTATCAGTCCTCAGTACGGGTTTTCTACAAAAACCCTTTCAGTTTTAACCATCAACTCGCCTCCGTTATAAGCGTTAAAGCACGAGTTGATGGTTAAAGAGTTAATAGTTATCAATTACAAAGGGTTTTGTTAAACACACACCTCTTAACCGACAACTGATAACCGAAAGGATTTTTTTGGAAGAAAAAATCCGTACTGACAACTATTACTGTGATAAAGACTCGTAGTAATTATCAACGAGTCGTCTGTATTCAGGTGGGACATCCTCTTTGGCTACCTGGGTGAGCCGTTTTTTCTCCTGAAGTGTATTGAGTCGTTCTTCAAGAGCGGTTTCCAATTTCGCCAAGTCCCGAATAACGAGTTCATAGTTTGGAAACGGATTTGAGCGATTCGGTGGACGATAATCCATGGTATCCAACATCCCGAGCCAGAGTTCCTCAATTTCACGTCCGGATTCCTGACCACCAGTGCGCGCCTCTTGGTTTTCACCTTCGGCTTGTTGCCCCGGCTGTTGACCCTCCTGTCCGGGTTGTTGTCCGTCTTGTCCGGGTTGTTGTGCCTGCTGTGCATTCTGCATAGCTTGTTGCGCCTGTTGCATCTGTTCTTGAATTTGCTGTTGCTGCTCAGCGAGTTGTTGCTGACGCTGCTGTTGTTCTTCCGTCTGCTCCTGTCCCTCCATCGCTTGAAGTTCGCGTTGAATGTCTTGCATCTGTTCGCGTGCGCGTTGGAGTTGTTGGAGTGCGGCTTCGAGCTGCTCTTCTTCAGTGTTTGCCATATTGGCTTGTGCCTGTTGCAGATCCGCCTGTACTTGTCTTAGCGTCTCTATGGCCTCTTGTTGATTCTGATCGGCGGCGCGGAAGCTGCGCCATTGTAGGGCGCGTTGTGCGGTAGACATATCGCCGGCAGTCTGTTCTTCAGTGAGGCGTCTCATAGCATCCGTCACATTTCGGGCGGCCTCTGGATTCTCCTCGCCGAGTTGTTCTGGAAGGTTCTCCAGTGTATTCTCAAGCGATTGCAGATCACGCTGAAGTTCGCGTTGTTGGTTAGCAAGTTCAGAAGCCTTTCGGAAATCTTCGGGGCGCATTTCTGACTGCTGCGAACGGTTTCGGAGTTCTTGCGTCTCCTCTTGGACACCAGATTGCGCTTCTATCAACTGCTCTGCCTGCTGCTCGGCTCTTTCAAGCGCAGCATCCGTGAATTCCGATGCGACCTTTTCCAACTGTTCAATGGCTTCCTCAAGCCTTTCCTCGGCTTTTTGACCTTTGGCGGCACTGAGTTGCGGTTCCTGCTGCTCCATACCTTGCGAGGCTTGCTGCATCTGTTCACCCGCCTGTTGCATGGCTTGACCGGCTTGATCCAAGCGTTGCCCTTGGGTCCCCTGTGCATTTTGTTGCATGTTACCGAGTTGCTGTGACATCTGCTGTGCCTGTTGCGACAATTGTCCTTGTTGCTGGCTATTCTGCTGCATTTCGCTTGGAGACGGTTGATTTTCACGCCCCAGCTGCTGGCTCTGTTGATTCAGCTGCTGTTGTTCCGACAACATCTGACGTGCTTGATCCAACATCTCCTGCGTCTGTTCTTGCATCTCCGAATCAAGTTCGTTCTGCTGATCCTCAAGTTCGCTTTGGAGTTCCTCCATTTCGAGTTCAAGGTTCTCAGCAAGTTGGGGGTTACTGTCTCGCATTTGCGTCAGTATATTCGGAAGTTCGAGGCTAACTTTTATGAGAAGTTCCAGTGCTTCTTGTTCCGAAGGTATCGCTTCAGTAGGCTGGATAGCATTGAGGCTATCGGCTGCCTCACGCATTTCAGCTATCGCATCCTCCAAGTTCATCAAAATTTCGGGCGTGACCGCGGATTCGCCTTGCATTGCCATGCTAAACTCATCTGTGAGTTTTTGCGTCTCATCCTTTAATTTGGTCTGCTTATCTGCGGTTTGTTTAACGGCACTTCGATATTCCTCGGTAACCGACGACGGTTTCGCGTTAATATGGTTCGATGTTTCCCGAATAATTTGCTTTTGGGAGCCGATTATCTTTCGAAGCGGATTCGGCATCGGTTGCCCCTGTTCTGCCTCCATTTCTTGGAAATTTTCATTAAAGGGACGGATTTCGATGAAGTAAATATCGCTACTGGCTTCACCCGGACCGGTGAGCGTGTTATTATCAGTGGCGTGTGCGTAGTAGGAGATAATATCTCCCGGCTCAACGTCAAATTCCTCAAGATAGAAGGTATAACGCCCTTCTGCAACGCGGCGTTGGACTGCATCAACCGCTCCAGACTCTACGAGCGGATCGGAAGATTCCATAACGAGTTCCTGTAGTTCGTTAGACCCGACGCGATATATGAGTTTCAACGCCGCAATACCATAATCGTCTGTCGCCTCAGCAACGATTTCTACTTCGCCCAACTTCGTCGTTTTGATGTCGCGCCCGGGTTCTTTGACTACTACCTCCGGCACAGCGTCCGGAATAGCCTTTATGGTGTATTCAATCGGTATCTCGTTGTTGAAACCGTCGATGCACAGAAGTTCAACGATATACGCTCCGTCCGTAGCCACATCTACAGTTGTCGTCAGTGTGCTTCCATTAGAGATAACCATCGGTGTTGAGACAACTTTCGGATCCCCCTGTTTAACATCGCCCCTTTGGGAGAATGTTGCGGTTTGGATAGCTTTATTCGTCGTCAGTCTGATTTCTGCCTGCGTCCCGACGACAGCTTGAATATCACCTGTTCCAGTTTGCACGACGGGTTTGAGACCTGTATAGTCCGGATATGTGTAAGCGACGGAAATTTCCGTCACCTTCGGCATCTCAAAAACTTCAACAGTGTAGCGTTCCGAAGTCGTCTCGTTTACTACGACATAGTATTCGATATCCGCGTCAATGTTAAAAATTTCATAAGCAAACCCGCGTTTATCGTCTGGATTTTGTAACATGTTAATCTGTTGCTGGGTTGCTTTGGTTTCGGCGGTAGCGGTCTCTTGCTGTTGAACATTTTCATAGGTCAGGACAGCCTTTTCGGCAGATTTTCCGGTAACAGTGACGTGAATCGGTAGACTTTTGCCGCGGAGGATACGCGCGTTTCCGGGTTCAACGGTTAACTTCGTCGTTAGAACAGGTTCCGTTTTCTCCCAAGGCACCAGTACCCGGAGAAGACTGGTATGGAGTTCTGTCGGGAATAGGAGTGCGAGTACACAGCAGCCAACAACAACTAAAGCGGCAATGCCGACATGCTTGCGGGTACGGCTATGATCGATGGTTGCTTTGAAATCAATACTTTTTACGCGCTGCGTGGCATCTTCAAGCAGGCGTTGGAGCATGTGCGCTTCAATTGGGTCTGTTGATTCGCGATTACCGAATTCGATTGCACTCACCAATCTGTCTTCAAGGTCCGGGTGGTTTTGCTCAACGTTGAGTGCGATGTCACGGAGCGTGAGAGCTGCTCGGAGTGGCTGAACGAGATACTTATAAAGCAGGTATCCTATCACACCGACACCGACTGTTAGCAAAGCGATCCGCACAAAACTTGGCAGCGGCATTAGCCAATCGACGATAGCCTCACTTACGAATACAGCAATGATACCTGTCAGGACGATAGCGAATCCTGCCCAGAAGATACTCCGTTTCCAGACGCGTCGTGCGTCTAAAATTTTTGCTTGTAACTCTGCGTAACCTTCTCTTGTATTCATCATTTTCCTCCGCTTACATTATCCATGATCCATGAGATTCTACTATCAACTCTCTTTGACCCACGTGTTTTTTTTTTAGAGACAGATGAAACTTGGAATACAACATCAATGCCGATTCTTAATAACCAAATGATGACTGCCGTAAGACATGCTTTTGCTTTACTGATTTCCGCGAGTGTAGCAACTGCCACAGTTAAAACAAAGATATTCCAAACACCCAAAAGATCCACAAAACTCAAAAACATTAGAAGATACAGATTTTCAACGAATGGCACCAACATGTGGATTCCGGGAATAATTCTTAAATCAATGAGTGTCTCAACATCCTCAACGCTCCTAAAAACTGG
>JAAXHI010000300.1 GCA_012270875.1 Candidatus Poribacteria bacterium
CTTAAAATTGTCCAAACTTTAGTATGTTATACACCAATGTAATATTTTTGTGCACTATATTCGGTCCTTTATTATACACAGCTTTATTTGGTTGTATTACTGGATCAATTATAATAAAAACCAGCGAATGGTTCAAAAAGAAAAGGTTAAAAAATTGAAAGACAAATTAATTGTCGCATTGGATACGGATGATGGTGAGGATATTGACTGGTTGTCTGGAACGCTTATTGAAGTAGTCCCATGGGTTAAAATCGGTTTTCAGGCGTTTAGTACCCTTGGAATCGAGGCTTTTCCATGGCTCAGTGCGAGAGGGCATAAAGTTTTTCTTGATTTAAAATTCCACGATATTCCCAACACTGTCGCACGCGATGTCGGCATGATGACGAAACACGGCGCAAACATGATTAACATGCACGCCGCCGGTGGACTTGAGATGATGCAAACCGCAAGAAATAGCGCAGACGATGCCGCCTACAAGGCGGATATTCCGAGACCTATTCTGCTCGGCGTGACTATTCTCACAAGCATGGATGAGACTGGATTTCAGCAAAATTTTGGTTCAGAACGACAACTTGCAGAACAGGTTGTCTATCTCGCGCAGTTAACACAAGCAGCCGGGTTGGACGGTGTCGTCGCGTCGCCGTTAGAAATTGAACCCATACGAAAAGCGTGCGGCGATAACTTTTTGATTGTCACGCCGGGTATCCGTCCGAAATGGGCAGAGACCGGCGACCAACGTCGGATCACCACACCAGCAGAAGCGATTAATCGAGGCGCAGATTACATTGTTGTCGGCAGACCTATTATTGAGGCAGAAGATCCTCTGGAAGCTGCCGAAATGATCCTTGATGAAATGAGAGAGGCATAACACTATGAACATCGTCTGTATCTGTTTAGACACATTTCGTGCGGACATCATCGGTGAAGGCAAGAAATACAGCCACGTGCAAACCCCGAATATGGACGCGTTCGCATCGGAGAGCGTCCGTTTCACACGCGCATTCGGCGAAGGGCAACCGACACTTCAGATACGCCGCGGCAACTTCACAGGGATGCGGAGTTTTCCGTGGCGATACAACTTCGATCGACGTGGACATTGGCACCACGCACCCGGTTGGCACAAGATTCCACCCGAACAGGACACAATTGCCGAAGTGTTACTGGAGCGCGGCTACCTCACCGCACTGATTGCCGATACCTACCACATGTTCAAGCCGACGATGAATTTCTCGCGCGGGTTCGCGCATTTTGACTTCATCCGCGGACAGGAATCGGATAACTGGCACAGCGGCGATCCACGACTGATTGAGGAACAACTCCGAAAACATGTCCGTGAACCGATTAACTGGCAACGACACGCCGGGCTTGTCAACTATCTGTTATCGCAACGGCACCGTCAATCCGAGGACGACTATAGCTGCGCCCGCGTCTTCCGCGCCGCAGCCGATTGGCTTGAGGACAATCATACCGTCGGTCCGTTCTTCTTATGGGTAGATAGTTTCGATCCACATGAACCCTGGGATCCGCCGAAATCCTACGCAGATCTCTATTTTCCCGATTATTCGGGTAAAGATTTCATCACGCCGGGCAGTGCGAACGAAGGCGACGGGCCTACGGAAGATGAACTCCGCCGAATTGAGGCACTCTATCTCGGAGAAGTCACATTCGTCGATAAATGGGTCGGCGTGCTACTTGATAAGATAGAGCAGCTGAACATCAAAGACGATACACTAATTGTGCTGATGTCCGACCACGGCACGCAACTCCGCGACCACGGCAGTTTCGGGAAGGGCGCGAACAAATTGCATCCCTTCAACACACAGTTAAACCTGATGATCCGACATCCTGAAGGACCGAACGACAAGGAGATTTTCGCATTTGTGCAGAACCACGACCTGATGCCGACGCTCCTCAGTCTGCTTGACATTCCGTGCGGTTGGACGGATGGCGAGGATATGTGGCAACTCGTTACCCAAGAGAAGGCATCTCTCCGTGAACGGATTATCACGGGTTGGGCTGGCTTTGCCACAGGTAATGCACGCGGACGTGTCAGCGTGCGCGATAACCATTGGAACTTCTGCACTTCGGTAGGTTACAACGATGAAAAAGGCGATGAACTCTTTGATGTCCGAAACGATCCAGAAGAAACGGTAAACGTCGCGAGTGACCATCCAACGATTGTCTCGGAACGACGGCGGGATATTGAGGCGTTAATCGGTCAACCCTTACCGGGACATTTCATTGAGGTCTGCGATCCCGGACACGCACCGATGACGCGATGGCTCCAGAAGAAATTGGCGGAAATGTAAATCCGTGTTCGTCTCACTGATCGAGCAGTTGAGATTCAGGCGGTGATAAAATAACCGCTGGTGGTTCTGATGGGTCTGACGGTGGTTCTGTGCTATTGAGGTCCCCATAACAGAGCGCGAAACCGCCCTTGCCAAACCATGAACCCAGTGATAGTAAGTAATTGTCTATGTTGTCATGTGCTAAAAAATCTGCTCGCTTGACGTGATCGTGCCGCGCAAAGAAATAGTGGCGATCCCCTTGCCACCGCAGCTCGCCGTTCCTTGAAATACGATAGCCGGTGTTCGGAATGGCTTCCATATCCCCAGGATTGCCATACTCAAGCGGTATTTTGAGTTCGGCGATAAAATCTGCCATTGAGCCGTCTGCCTGATAATAAGCGAGGATGTCGTTCCAGTCCGCCAGTCGCACGCCTTCACCGAGGTACGCTTTACATTCAGCCTTGAGGTCCTCAGTTTCGTCCAGATTGTGGGAAACAACGTGGAACTTTTGGTAACTTACTAAAACCTGGAGACCCTGCTGGTGACCTTCGCACATAAAACGTTGGGCACCGGTGGTCGTATCCCATGCGATAATGGTGCCATCTTTACTAACAGTGAGCAGCGTCAATTCGTCAGGCGAAAATGCGAATCTGTAAACATAGTCTTTGTGTGCTTTCAAATCCATGATGCTTTGATATTCACCGAGTGCATAATCCCACGGCGGCACCTCACCAACCGTATAATGCCACAAGCGAACCGCATCACCATGCGCACTGCTAAAAAATCTACCCTTCGGCGAAAATGCTAACGCATGGGTTGAGGTGCGAGTCGACCACTTCAGTCTCGATTGTAGGTTGCCGAATTCAGTATCTCACACACGAATTGTTTCATACTCATCACTACTTACTAATGTCTTGCTGTCGGGTGAAAACGTTAGGGCAGTAACCGATCGTTTATGCCCCGTCAAAGTATGCGAAAGTTCTCCTGTTTCACCATCCCACAATTGGATTGAGAAGTCTTTATCTTGCCAATTGGGTATTGCGACCGCAAGAAAACGACCATCCGGTGAGAGTTCAGTTAACCAAAAATCACGCCAACTTTGAAAATATAAACTTATGTCTGTAACAAGCGCGGGAGGCGTTTCGGGACGAATCTCCCATACATGAATGCGTCCAAAAGACCCTGCACAGGTGAGTTTCGTGCCATCCTCAGAAAAAAATAGAGAGGAGATGCCCGTAGGTGCCGGTAGCGTTGTGACGAGTTGTCCAGCAGCTTTGTCCCACAATTGAACTTC
>JAAXHI010000051.1 GCA_012270875.1 Candidatus Poribacteria bacterium
GCCCTAATTTCCGATGGCAGTACAAGGTCCTACCTATTTTGTTAGCAGGGTTTGTAATCTTAATGTATCGTTAATTATGGGTTTCACGGCTATTGCGCAACGCTCAGGATTTTGCAAATCAAACGTCGGTTAACGTTACTACAAACGAGTTGCAAAAAAGTTGCACTTTTTTGCAATTAATTTAAGATTTTCGGGAGAATTTAGCCAGTATTTGGAATAATTTTTAGTTGAGGCGTGCGATGTTCACCAAAAAGCACGGACTTTTTCTTTTAGGACTTACACAGACTGCACTTTTGTAGCACGATGCACTTCGCATCTGGGCGAGTACGCCGCAAAACTTCCCAGTTTGTGGCAGGAGACCGTTGTGTTTTCCGAAAATTCTCATCTATGCGAGGCAACACGCGCATTCGGCGTTGATTCCCTACGGGAGCACGAAAACCCTCGTGCTCCCAGGACCGGTAGGTGCGGTTTTGCGGCGTACACGCCTGCCCCTCTGATAAGGGGGATCAAGGGGGGTTGCGACCTGCATTCCAACCGAACTGGATACTACGCAGAAACCTTGAAACCTTCAAAAACCGCTTCAGTCCCGTAGGGGACAGCATGTTTATAGCATGAACGTTTTTACGGGTCCCGGAGAGCGTAGTTTAATTTTTAGTTCCACTGAAACACAGTGCCCAATAGGCGCATCGGTTCATCGCGGAGCCATCTGTATATCTGTGGTGCTTCATCAAGGTGTACGCGGTGTCGAATCAGTGGCGCAATCTTGATAGAACCTTGACGCAGAAACCGACAGAGGTTCTCCAAATCATCGCACGTGAAGTGGCTGCACTGAAGGATGCTAATCTCCTTAAATTGTCCGATGTTAAAGGTATAATTGACATCGAACCGTCCCGCGACTAAGAGGAGTCGTCCGTGGGTTTTACAGGCGCGAATCATCGGCGTGACCATGTCCGGGACACCGGCGAAGTCCATAACAGCGTCGAAAGCACCATCATGAATCTGTTTATCCCAACCGTCGCCACTCGTATTGAAAACCTGTTCTGCTACACCTAATTGACGGATCTGTTCCAATCGGGATTCCTCAATATCACAGACCGTGACGCGGGCACCCATCGCATACGCAATCTGTGCCGCGAACATCCCGATGCAGCCCTGTCCGACAATAAGGACCTTTTCCCCAATGCGCGGATCAACGCGCCGACAACAGTGCATCGCGACACCAGAGATACCAAAAAGGGCAGCTTCACCCGGATCAACATCCTCTGGTAATTTTAGGAGGAGTCCATCCTCTCGGATAGTGAACCGCTCGACATGATTTACGCTCGCATAGATGAGATCGCCAATCTGGAGTTTTGTTACGTCCGGCCCCGTTTCAATAACTCTGCCCACGTTCTGGTACCCATCACTCACTGGCAGGTGATCCGCTGAGGTTGAATAGTTGCCACCGATAAGTTGATTCCGCTCTGTACCGTTGGTAAGACCTGTAAATACAGCCTGGCACAGCACCTCGTTCCCAACAGGCGATGCGGGTTCTTTCCAATCGGTCGCAACAACCTTTTCGCGCCGTTTATCTGGTAATGGTTTGACAACAAGTGCTCTCACGATATTGCTAACTCCTTGCAGAAATTTGGGTTCATAATTCGCTTTTTTTATGCTAAATGAAACCCACAGATTTGTCAACGCCAAATTGGTCTCAGGTTAAAATTCTCGGTTTCCACTGCTTGCAATTTTTTAAAAAAAAGTTGTTGACAGATTGTCGCGTTTTTTGTACAATTTTGAATTATTCCATGAGAAAATGTTCGGAAATTACTGAAACCGGTTTTACACCTTTCACGTTAATTTTTTAAGGAGAATCCGTAATGCCAAAACGCGTTAATAAAGCGATTGAATTACTGGAAAATGATCTGCCTGTCTTTTATACTGGCAGCCACACGGGCGCGAACTTGAACTATGACGCGGGCCGCGAGATGGCAAAGACCTGGGCAGACTATATCAACGTCGGCATGGAACACGGAAGTTTCGACCTTGCTGGGTTAGATAGTTTTATGCGCGGTCTTGCCGACGGCGGTCCAACGAATAGTGGACACACAACCCCGGCAGTCATTGTCGAATTACCTGTGGATGGGATCAGTGCAGACGTAATTCGAGCGAACGGTTGGCAGATGCGGCAGCTCCTTGCACGCGGTGTACACGGACTCCTACTTTGTCACGCTGAATCTCCAGAAGCGGTCAAGGCATTTGTTGAAGCGTGTCGCTACCCGTTCCAGACAATCGGCGTTGGCACACAGCTGGATGTCGGCAGACGCGGTTCAGCCGGTCAAGGTTCCGCCGCACCTATATGGGGCATCTCTGCTAACGAATATCTCGATGTCGCCGATCCGTGGCCCTTGAACCCAAAGGGTGAACTCCTGCTTGGACTCAAATTTGAAAACAAACGAGCATTAGCAAACGTCGAGATCACCGCGCAGGTACCCGGCATCGCTTTCGCTGAGTGGGGACCTGGTGATATGAGTATGTCATTTGGCTACAAAAATCCGCCGAACCCGCGTCCGAAGGAATTGCAAGATGCCCGGGATCGTGTTTTCGCAGCGTGCAAAGCAGGCGGTATTCAATTTTTAGAAAGCACTTCCCCTGACACAATTGGGGCAAGCATTGACGCGGGTGTACGGATCACCGGTGGCGGCGAAGAAGCTGCACGCATCGGACGGGCACACGCAGGTCGGACAATGCCTGTCTAAAACCTAACTTATAAACCAAGATCCAAAACACCAAGCCTGAAACGTAGTGGAAGGCGACCCTACACAGAGGCACGTGAATGCCTCAACTCACCTTATTTAACCGCAAGGAAAATTAAAAAAATGGCATTAACAGAACAGGAAATGTTGGCGGAACTGCGGAAATACGATACGCCTTCCATCACAAATGTGGTCGCTACGTATCCCGGAAATCCGCTCTGCCTTGGACTTTATAACCCATGGACGGAAAATTGGTACACCGATACCACTATCCGTTGTATGTATCCTGAACTCGGCGCTGTCGCTGGATACGCAGTGACATGTGTCTACGGTGTACCCGACCCTAACTATTCAGAACTCTCCTTTATGGATGTCATAGATGCGTTAGGTGCTTCTAAACAACCAACGATCTTGGCTTTTCAGCAGAAGTTCCCACCCGAATTGGAGAACAAGGTCGGCTTGGCAGGTGGAAACATGACGGCGGCAATGAAGTCCATCGGTTGTCTGGGGGCAATTTCAAACGGTCCATCACGCGACATCGACGAAATCCGACCGATGGAGTTTCAGTATCTGTTGAGTGGCATCACACCCGGACACGGAGCAATGGCGGTTCAGGCTGTCAACGTACCCGTCTCAATAGCGGGGATGGATGTCGCACCAGGTGAGATTATCCACATGGATGAAAACGGCGCATGCAAGTTCCCGGGCGACAAACTGGAAGCAGTCCTGACGAATGTCAAGGCGTTACTCGAAGAGGAAGGCGATCGGATTGGGAAATTGCTCTCAGGTCCGAAAACAGCGAAACAGGTCCGGGCAATCTTTAGCGGGCATTCTTATGCCGAAGATGACGAAGAATAGGCATATTTTTGCATCAAAAATAAAATTTATGGTAGTATGATAATATCTCTGAGATGACAGATTTTAAAAAATTATTTGCAAGAGATTTTAAATTGTCCTATAATTACTAAAGTTTGGACAATATTA
>JAAXHI010000590.1:0-1483 GCA_012270875.1 Candidatus Poribacteria bacterium
GACGCAGAACCTTGTTGTTGCTACGAAACTCATGACGAAATGTGCCTCAAAATACGATGGGGCAGAAAGTGCCGTGCCTACAGATGAAACTTCATATACTTCAGAATAAGGAATAAATAACACTTTAGCAGTATGTTTAAAGAGACCTTTTTAAGGAGGCACAGAAGCGCATGACTGCGGAAATCGGACAAGCCGCCATATACCTCTCTGTGCTTTCATGTTTGTGGGCGATTGGTTTTCTCAGTTTCGGGTTATGGATACGAAATGCTCGTGCCATCCAGAGCGGCAGAAACGCCGTTGTTGCCACCTTCATCCTTATCAGTATTGCGACTGGGGCGTTAATCTACGGTTTTGTGACCGATGATTTCTCAATGAAATATGTTGTTGAGGTCTCAAGCGCAGCCCAACCCTTACTTTATAAGATCACTGCCCTCTGGGGTGCCATGTCTGGTTCGCTCTTGTTCTGGCTCTGGCTGCTTACGGTTGGTGGTGCTATTGTTGTTTGGCAGAACTACCAGCGTAACAAACAGACGCAGGATACCTTAGCAGACTACTCCCTGATTCCGATCGCTATTGTTCAGCTTTTCTTCACCATCCTTGTCACAGGTTTAATCGAGGGCATTTACAACCCACTGGCTCGGTTTCCGGGTGGGCAGTTCGCTGCCGATGGTCAAGGCATGAACCCACTGCTCCAGACACCGCTCATGGCGATCCATCCACCGACATTATATATCGGTTGGATTAGCCTGACGATACCCTTTGCGTTCGCAGTTGGCGCGCTTGCATCTGGTAGAATCGGAAGCGGCTGGATACTCCGCTCGCGCAGATGGATGCTATTTTCATGGATTATTCTGACGATCGGTATCACGCTTGGTGGCAATTGGGCATATCAGGAACTCGGTTGGGGCGGTTATTGGGCATGGGATCCTGTCGAAAACGCCTCTTTTATGCCGTGGCTTCTCGGTACCGCGTATCTGCATTCTGTGATGATCCAAGAGAAGCGGAATATGCTCAAACTTTGGAATATCCTCCTGATTACGCTTGCATTCCAATTCACACTGTTAGGGACTTTTATTACGCGGAGTGGAATCATCACATCGGTGCATGCTTTCGTCGAATCGGATATTGGCGGGTATTTCCTGAGTTTCATCTTCGCTTCAACAGCCGGGGTCATCGGACTCATTATCTATCGTTGGAACCGGCTTAAGAGTGCGAATCGTTTAGAATCCCTTCTCTCTCGTGAAAGTGCCTTTCTTCTGAATAACTGGCTCCTTGTCGGGTTAACCCTAATTATCCTCTGGGGCACACTGTGGCCGGTTATCTCCGAGGCGATTAACGGCGAAAAATCTACTGTTCCTGAAGCCTTTTTCAATAAGGTTGTGATCATTCCGGGGTTATTGCTTCTATTCCTGACGGGTGCCGGTCCGATTATTTCATGGAAGAAAATTACGGCTAACAACTTCCGACGTATGTTTTTATTGCC
>JAAXHI010000590.1:1489-2178 GCA_012270875.1 Candidatus Poribacteria bacterium
TGTACTCGGTGCTCTGTAGTTTTGCAGCCGTTTTTGTATTCGCTGCAATCTTTGCGGAATTTTATCGGGGTGCGAAACTCCGTGCGAAACGACAAGAGACCTCCTTCGTCAACGGTTTGAATCTCCTTATCCAACGCAACAAAAGGCGGTATGGCGGTTACATTATCCATATCGGTATCGTTATCCTCTATATAGGCATTATGGGATCGAAAGGCTATTTTCTGCTTGAGTCGAAAAGTATGACCCTCGGGGAATCAATAGAAGTGGGCAAGTACAAACTCACAATGGTAGACTCGTTTGAGAAAGAATACGCGAACTATCTCCGGAGCGGCGTTATTTTCGATGTTGAAAAGAATGGAAAACATGTAGGGACAATGAAACCCGCGCTTCACGCTTACTATAGGTCGAAGCCGGACGAGGAACCTACCAAAGAATCAGCCATCCATCACATGGGTATGAATGACCTCTATATTGCCCTTGCCAGTATTCCACGAAATATTGAGACAGGGGGCATTGTGAATGTTCAAGGATATTACAACCCTCTGATTAGCGTTGTCTGGATTGGCGTTGCTGTGATGGTGTTAGGGGGCATTGTTGCGATAGCTGAGAAATCTGAACGCAGTGGAGATTCATGATAAGCGAGGCATAAGGCGATGAAAACTGGAAGATTTAAGCACATTACAACGTCC
>JAAXHI010000590.1:2234-4147 GCA_012270875.1 Candidatus Poribacteria bacterium
CTCAGGTTGCAGAACCAGAGGAGATGAAGGATACCACGGTTGCGTCGAATTTAGAGGAGCTGCTCACTACGGTCTACTGTCACTGCGGGTGTGTGAGAGAGACAATTGAAGTGTGTACGTGTGGCACGGCAGTGGGTATCGAGCAAGATTTTCGAGATCGGCTGCTCGCTGGCGAAACGGTTGAGCAGATTCGCACCGATTATCTTGACACATACGGACCGCAGTATTATGCGGTTATGCCCGTAGAAGGTATTAACCTACTTGCCTACGCTATGCCGATTATCATACTTGCCCTTATTGGCGGGATCGTCTTTGTTGTGCTGCGGAGGCGAACGAGATCAATGCAGAAAACGGCGGCAGCGGGCGCGCATGAGGCATCAGCGTCAGAAGTTTCTGATGAAACCGTGAAGCAGGTTGAAGCGGAACTCGAAAGGTATAAGCGGGGAAGTTAAACTCAGCAATTTTTTCGGGCGCAATAGAATTCACGCGTGGTTTTCGGAGAGGTGCTTTATGTCTTTTCTTCTGCTTTTATGGATGGTAATTTTTGGAATCCTACTTCTCGTTTATCTGGGGTTTCCGATTTTCTCAAAGACGGGTGGGCAATACGCTGTAACGTCCGAAGAGGTTATTGAAGAGCGGCGGCGAACCCTTTTTCAGGAGCGCGAGAGCAGCTACGCGGCGTTGGCGGATCTTGATGAAGACTACGAGACGGGGAAACTCTCAGAAGCCGATTATCAAGAACTACGCGAGGAGCTTTTACAAGAGACTGCACGCGTCATCAGGCAACTCGAAGATGAGTCTTTGTCGGATGCGGAATCAGAGATTGAGCGATTTAAACAGCAACAACGCGGAACATAACATGTACACGAACGGATTTCATACGCGGTTGGAAGCCGCATCTACCAAGACGGGCAACTCGCAAGTTGGCGCTATCACTGTCCGGTGTATGCGCAGCTTGTTGGCGATTGCCTTAATTTTTTTCACGGTGCTTTCTGTGCTGCATGCCCAAACCGCAGAACTCGGCGACATCCGAGGCACAGTTATTGACAAAAAACTCGAAAAACCGCTTGTTTTACATTCTATAACGCTTACTGTTCATAGTGCCGACACCGTTGAAACACAAGAGACAACCACGGATGAAAACGGAAAATACCGTTTCGCAGATTTACCGCTTGATCCGAGTGTCCATTATACGGTTTCTACTACCCATGACGGGACTGATTACATTGAGCAGGATCTGGTTCTGTCAACTTGGGTTCCGAATATTGAGATTAACTTTGATGTTGGAGCGTTTACGGATGACAGTGCGCAAATTTTGGTCAAGTCGCATACTTTCATCATTGGACCGCCACCGCCAGATCATCCGCCGGATGGTGCTGTCACAGTCGCCGAGGCAATTGGACTTGAAAACCTGAGCCGTCTCGCGTTTAGAACAGAGCACGGTTCGCAAAAAGTTGGGGTGCATTTAACACTTCCAACCGGTGTTGAGGGGTTTCAACCGCATTTGTCAGCGGCACTCACGATAAACCCTGACACCAACCAAGCCGTCCTTAGAACGCCATTACCACCTGGAGAATCGCAGTTAGGTTACAATTACATTTTTCACGTTGAGAAAGATAGATTAGATTTATCACGGCGTTTGAATTTTAACACAATGCGATTCTATTTCTTTGTTCCAGAAGGTATCGGTTTTGTGCCACGTGCCAAATTTTTCGGTGCACCGAAACGCGAACAAATCCACGGTATCGTATATCTAATATATGAGAGCAGTGAGCATCAGACGTTCGCGGCGGGTAAAAATGTTGACTTAGCACTTAGTATAAATATGGGTGCTGCTCGTGGTGGTTCACCGGAGCAGACATCTAATCTGGGGCAGTTGATTCTTATTGCTGTTGCTGCGGCATTAACGGGTG
>JAAXHI010000503.1 GCA_012270875.1 Candidatus Poribacteria bacterium
TACTATGCACTGGTAGCGAAAGAGATTGTAACTGAATCAATAGACTCCCGTGGGTGGGAGGGTTGGGTTAGCGTGCTTGCCCTTTGACAACGAGCTTATGACTGACCGACAGACGCAGCTGGGAGATTATTGGATAAGCTGAACAATGTCACATGATCGATTCGTAATTAGCAAGAATCACTAACGTAATTATTGCACAATCATGCCCTCTCAATAACCACACAACGACAGGTTTGGGCCACAAGTTTATTGAGTCGGATTCGACAGCTGTACTATGCACTGGTAGCGAAAGAGGTCGTAACTGAATCAATAGACTCCCGCCAAAAAGGAAAAAGGCCCAAACCGAAGTTGTGCAAACTAAAGAAAGGGCGTGAACTGTGGGAGATGTTGTGAAATTGCGAGCTACTTATTGTATAGGAAAAAAAAAGCAATAGTACATCAACGATTAGACAACTGAAGAATATGAGAAGCCATTGAATTGACGGCACGTCGCTTTTGAGCGGATGACATGTCGAGATATATACGATAGGCATCACTTTGCCAATCCCCCTGCCGCTGAATAAGTTCGGCGGGAACATTACACCTAAACGCAAAACCAGCGCCGCCGCACCTAAAGCTATGGGGGGAATAGTTAGCCAGAACCCAAGGGCGCTAATGACCTTGAAAATAAAAAAGCAGAAATGGCGAGAGGTAAGTGGAGATGAATGCCTAACCAAACCATCTCCACTGCGGGCGGTGAGTCTTTTTCAGGCGACGAGGCCAAACCTAACGAGTCGAAAAGAGTTTGTAGCGAAAGCCGTATTTGCCAGAGCGGGAACTTCGGCTCCATAAAAATCGTCTAGATAAACATCGGCGGAAAAGGCTGATTGTGTGAAAATGTAAATGACAGCCTTGGTGGTCCGTTGACAGATCATGGCTGAAGTTCGTAAGCTGAAGGGGCAACGAGTATCAAAATAAAATTGATTGTCAAAATTGAAGCCTAACAAGTGGTAATCTCTGGGGTCGATCGGTATCTGATGATAAGCACGCTGAAGATCTTTTTTGTAGATGAGACAACCACGGCCTTTAGATAATATGAGTTTGCACAATCGATCTTTACCAGGAAGACGAAGTTTGAAGGGGGAGTCGAGGTAAGTGTTCAAAGGAACTGCGCTGTTTACCAAACGATCTGGCGGAAAACTCAAGTCCATGACGACTCAGCGTGTAGACGAACCGCGAGAGCATACGAGAGGCTTGCTGAGCGGGTTGACCGAGAAATGGCCAGCGATGGCCCCAAAGGACAATTCTGTTTTGATGTAATGGCAAACGTGATCGGCAAAGGCCAAAGTCGATTAATGATTAAGAGGTGTAGATAATGGCGATTGATGGGAGCTGTAATTGATCGGCCATCTGTTCTTTAAAAATTCCACGACGATCTTATCGCCATAATGGCGTAAAAGATGAGCCCACATGTGAACTTTCAATGCTGTGGGAAGTGGAATTTTGGTCCCGAAAGCGTTGGGCTGAGCGGAACGGGAGGCTAAGATGTGACGAATGATAGCAGATGTATCAGTGCTTGGAGCCGTGGGACAAACAAAACAATGAGAAGTTTCCGTGCGTGAGCGAGTGTCCTGTAAATCCTTGTCCATTGATAAGTCCAAGGTCGCTTCAGGGGAAAGAGGGAGTGGCTGTGGAACGCTAGGTCAGAATGTTGCAGGAATAGGATTCCTTCATTTGGGGCAGTGAAGCATGGAGTGATCCTGTTGGCAAACGCGGCACTTGTGCTTGGTAGAATAAATCTCCTTTTCCTTTTCACAGGTACAACTGCCAGTATAATTCCAAGGTTTACAGCCCCAATTATCCTGACCGGCGTCCTGTTTCCCGCGCGATGTAAGGGCTGCCATGGGCGGCATGCGAGGAGGTGGCGCTGGATGTAAATCCGAGTGCTTGAAAAATGTGTTGGCACGATCACGAATTTCTGAGGTGTTGGACCATTCCAGGCGATATAATTCTACCTGTTTAGCTATGTGAGTGTGAAACGAGCGCACACTGCTCCAAGTATAGCTGATTCCTTTAATCATAAGCAGTTCCAGATGACAGAGCATGAGTTTGGTGGCCGCAGGATCATGCGTTTTTATCATGGCAAGATACCTGGCGACAAATTCTGCTAATTCGAGCTTGTTGTAATCAAGGTTGGTAGACGTACCTGGTGTAAAATCTTGCGGCCAGGCTACAGTGTGCTTTTTCCTGGTGGTGAAAGTAGGAGCGATTGATCCCTGATCACTTGGTGGAGAAGCGGAGAAGCTCTAATTCCAGAGC
>JAAXHI010000581.1:0-4261 GCA_012270875.1 Candidatus Poribacteria bacterium
AGGCGAGACAACCCATTTTTTCCGATCAAACAAGAATGACATTACACTTTCATTGGACGAAAACAAGGAAACTAAAAGTTTTGCGGCGTACTCACCCAGATGCGACGTGCATCACGATACAAAATCCCGCGGAGCATCAATCACTTTCAATGAAAATGGGCTCCGCACGCCTAAAATCTTATGAGTAGCAACTTGGGTTAAAAATACCGAAATTATTACTTTTTACGATAAAGTGCATCCGTCATCTGTGCCGCACGAGCATTCGCTTTGACATCATGAACACGGACAACATCCGCACCGTGGGCAATAGCCCAACACACCGTCGCGGCCGTCCCTTCAACGCGCTCCGTTACAGGGAGTCCTAAAACATTCCCTATAAACGACTTCCGCGAAGTACCGATCAGCAGAGGTTTATTCAGCGATTGAAATTCTCTGAGGCGTTTTAAAAGCTCAATATTATGTTCTGTCGTCTTACCAAATCCGATACCCGGGTCAATAATAATACGTTCAGCAGCAACACCTTCTGTTTCCGCAGTTTCGATACTTTCCTGAAGCGACGCGCAAACCTCGCCGACAACATCATCGTACGCTGGTGCTTTTTGCATCGTGCGCGGGGTCCCTTTCATGTGCATCAGGATAAGTCCCGCTTCCATTTCTGCTACGACCGATGCCATCGTCGGATCGCCACGCAATGCAGTGATGTCATTGATAAGGTGTCCACCCGCTGCAAGTGCTTGCTGCGCCACTTCTGCTTTATAGGTATCGACAGAGATTAAAACGTCAACCGCATCCACAATACCACGAATCACCGGTAAAACCCGTGCCAATTCTTCATCAATTGATACCGGTGATGCCCCCGGACGTGACGACTCGCCCCCTATATCAATCAGCGTTGCACCTTCTGCTACCATAGATTTAGCGTGCGCAACCGCTTGTTGGACATCAAGATAGCACCCACCATCAGAAAAGGAGTCAGGCGTGACGTTCAAAATCCCCATCACATGTGTCCGGACACCCAAAGTGAGAGTTTTGCCACGACAGTTCATACCATTATGCAATTGAGTTGGAGGGCAGTTGGGGTCGGGGTCCGAGGATTTCATCAATCTCTTCGGTAACAAGCGTCTCCCGTTCTAATAAAGCGTCTGCCAGTAACTTTAATCCCTCAAGATTTGTCTCCAAAATATCCCGCGCCTTCTTGTAGCACTCTGTGACGATATCGTGGACGGCTTTATCGATTTCAATAGCAGTCTTCTCGCTATAATCCTGATGGACGCTTAACTCCTTACCGAGGAAGACCTGTTCGTCCCGTCTACCATAGGTAAGGGGACCCATGTGGCTCATTCCCCATTGGGTTACCATTCGGCGTGCAAGGCTTGTCGCTTGCTCAAAATCGTTTTGTGCCCCAGTCGTCTGTTCACCAAAAATAATTTCCTCGGCAACTCTACCACCAAGCGCGAAAATGATATGCGCAAGTAACCGCTTTTTGCTCATATTATGGCGTTCTTCAAGAGGGAGTTTCGCTGTTACACCAAGCGCTCGACCGCGTGGCACAATCGTACACTTATAGTTCGGATCACTCTCAGGAACAAAGTGTAGCATCAGCGCGTGCCCGGCTTCGTGGTAGGCAGTGATGCGCCGTTCCTCGTCACTAATCACAAGGCTTCGACGCTCCGGTCCCATAAGCACACGGTCCTTGGCTTCATCGAAGCACATCATGTCAATCTCTGGTTTGTCGCATCTTGCAGCAAGGAGTGCCGCTTCATTCGTCATATTTTCGAGGTCCGCACCAGAGAAACCCGGTGTCGCTTTCGCCAAAATTTCCAAATTGACATCTTCAGCAAGCTTATACGGGTTTTTTGTATGTACTTTGAGGATCGCTTCTCTACCCCGAACATCGGGAAGATCAACAACGATCTGCCGATCAAATCTGCCGGGTCGGAGCAGTGCTGGATCCAAAACATCTGGACGGTTTGTCGCCGCAATCAAAATCACGCCAGCGACATCTTCAAATCCCTGCATCTCAACAAGGAGCGCGTTTAAAGTCTGCTCACGCTCATCATGTCCACCACCGATACCTGCCCCGCGATGCCTACCGACAGCATCCAATTCATCAATAAAGATAATACACGGAGCATTCTTCTTACCGAGTTCAAACAGATCCCGCACACGTGACGCACCCACACCGACAAACATCTCAACGAAATCGGAGCCACTGATACTATAGAAGGGCACATCCGCTTCACCCGCAACGGCTTTCGCAAGCATCGTCTTGCCGGTCCCTGGAGGTCCCATCAGTAAAACGCCTTTCGGCACTCTACCGCCGAGCCGTTCAAATTTTTTCGGGGTCTTCAGGAATTGGATCACTTCCTCAAGTGCCTCTTTCGCCTCATCAACACCCGCAACATCTTCAAAGGTCACTTTCGTTTGCGTCTCAGAATGCAGGCGGGCGCGGCTTTTACCAAAAGAGAGCGCGCGATTTCCGCTCCCTTGCATCTGACGGGACAGGAAAATCATTAAACCTAAGAAAATGAGAAGCGGAACAATCGTTGTTCCAAAGATAAGCAAACCTTGCGGAAATTTAGAGGGAGGTTCAACATTGTACTTTATACCGAAATCATCAAGTTTCGCTTGGATATCATAATCATCAATAGGGTCTCGACTCGCCCTAAATTCACCTTCCCATCTCGGTGGAAGATGCGTCTCTCGTTCTTCAGGCACCACATTCGACAGGATGTCTGCCTCGATTTCACCAAGAAGGTCCTTGCGAAATCGTCCTTCGATCCACTCTTCATCCAACGTTAGGTACCCATCAAATACGATTTTTTCTGTGTTCTTTATATATTGATGAAAGTCAGAGGTTGCCAGTTGGTAAACCGGATCTCTGCGGTTGAATAGTTGGTAGATACCGAGCACAACGATCCCAGCAATAACTACCCACCATATCACCATGCTTCTTGTACTTTTATTCACGACCAATGCCTCTCTATTAAAATCTGAAGCTCAGACAAAAATGCGATTTCTAAACCTGCTTTAAAAGTATAACAAATTTTTTCCCTAATTTCAACTGATTTTTCAAAAAAAGACACATTCGTAAGCCTAACATCCAATATTGACAATTTTAATTGGAAAAAATAATCGCTTTTAAGGTATACTTTATAATTAATGAAGAAGTCACGAATAAATGCAACAAAATTTTCAATTCACATCGGAATGTGTGTTCGCGCGCACACCAGCGATAAAGAACATAAAATCTAAAATAACGCTATTGAAATCTTCTTATACCATTTCTAAATAAACGCTTGTCATTAACAAAAAACTGGAAACCCGTAGTTGCGCAATTCTGCGGCGTACTCGCCCAAATGCGACGTGCATTATTGCGCCTCTTACATGCAGATGCCTCATAGTGTTCCAAAACCTCTATAATGCTACGCTATCTTTTAGATTTGGTATTACAAGTAGGATACAAAAGGAGGAATTCATGAGCCTTAACAAACAGATAATTGTAATAATCAGCTTCCTACTCATCATAACGCCTTATGCATTAGGGCATGTCATGGGTGAAAATCTTCAAAATTTTCAATACAATGCTGAACTTGTACCCGTCGCACCTATCGTAGACGGTTACCTTGATGATCCCGTCTGGGAGAAGGCGATCCCCGGAAAACTGGATCAAGATTTAGTTACCGGCGAACATCTACCCGAATCCTCTGATTTTAGTGGCTCCTTCGCAGCCGTCTGGCGGAGTGGGTTTCTTTATATAGCCGTTAAACTCATTGATGATCAAATCGAAACGCGTCAAAAGAAACTGCTTCGGCAAGACCATCTGATCATCTACTTGGACCCACACCATTCTGGAGAAAAGAACGACCTTTATCGCTTTGAAATCCCGATCAGGAACGGCATAGGCGTACTCAAATCTCCCCTAACACGCGTTGAATGGGGAAACGATGGACAAACATGTGAACTCAGTTTCCGGCTCGACAACATCGCGAAAAAAGGAAATGCCGTCGGATTCGCAATCGCTTATAACGATGTCGATAACGGGCAACTCCGACATAAAATTACTTGGGCACCCGAAGGGTACACTGAGGAATACGAAGATATTCCTGACCTTGTCTTCACGGCAAGAATTGAACCCAATAGACAGCAAAAATTAATCCAGTGGGGACGTATCAAAAGCCTCTACTAAGCCATCAATATAGGGCGCGACACCCAACAACCGCGCCCTATCCGCAAACAGCATTGGAGAAACTGTGTATTA
>JAAXHI010000581.1:4296-5819 GCA_012270875.1 Candidatus Poribacteria bacterium
AAACGTTCTTAGATAAATGCAATACACACCTGAAAATCTCCAGAATACTGACGACTCCCTCCCAATTGACCAGATTCTGTGCGGTGACAACCTCGAACTCATCCAAAAGTTACCAGATTGCAGTATTCAACTGGTAATTACCTCACCACCTTATTTTCAGCAGCGCGACTATGGCGGTGGTATGGGTAATGAAACAGAAGTCAGCGAATACATTGATAAATTACTTTGTCTCTTTCGAGAATGTGTCAGGGTCGTAAAGGATGATGGCAGTATTGTGTTCAACGTCGGGGACAAGTATATGGACAGCAATCTGCTACTTGTTCCTTACCGTTTCGCACTCGCTGCTACGGAAACAGGGTTAGTAAAACTTGTCAATGAAATCACATGGGTTAAACGGAATCCCACCCCGCGTCAATTTCGTCGCCGCCTTGTTAGTAGTACAGAACCTTTCTTCCATTTTGCCAAATCAAATAATTATTACTACGACCTCAATGCCTTCTTGGCACAGGAACGGTCCCCAAAACAATCAACTAAAAGAGATAGCACTAAACTTGGACAGCGATATTTTGAACTTATTGCAGAATCTGAGCTCTCTAAAACCGAAAAGATTGCTGCACGTAAGGAACTCACGGAAGTTATCCAAGAAGTTCTTCAAGGACAAATATACGATTTTCGGATGAAAATTCGTGGCATTCATGCAGAGCCATTCGGCGGACAGATAGGTGGACGCACCCTACAACTTAAGAATAAAGGATTCACAATCATTCGGATGCACGGCAATAAACTCAAACGAGATGTGATTGAAACATCTGTAGCTGCTGTCAAAGGCAATAAACACCCCGCAATTTATCCCGTGGAAGTTATAGAAGAATTTTTACACCTCCTCACACCCCCCGCTTCATTAGTGCTTGATCCGTTTATGGGTTCTGGATCAACCGCAGTCGCGTGTAAAAAACTGGATAGGCATTATATTGGCTATGACATTAATGCTGAATACTGTGAAGATGCACGACAACGCGTCTCAGAAACACCGAGTGCTTCGTTACGCCTTTTTGAGAAAAAATGATAAACGACAACATACGCTCAATTTTGGAAGATGCTTATCAACGTGCCGAATCAGGACATAATACCGATTTTGAACTTTCAGAGTTGCAACAAAAATGGGTTGAGACCATTGTAGAAAAAGCAGAATCCCAAAAAGCAGTCCTTGCGGTTTTAATTACCTCTCTAACTAAAAAGATTGAGACACCTACCCAAGATGTTCGCTATCATAAAATAGAACTTCCAAATGGTTATTCAGGAAGAAGTTTTGACACCCAACATATAACACCTTTCATCAAAGAAAAATTTGGGCGACTTGCTATGAAAAGCGGAAGTGGTTGGCTAACGCGATCACTTGAACAGGTTGATTCTTTTACACTTGAATTCCGTGGTAAGATTCGCAACAAATATGTAAAAAAGGCATTCCTTGAGATTCTCAACGATATTGAGGAAAACCAAGCGGATCCGAAAAAATATCTTCA
>JAAXHI010000349.1 GCA_012270875.1 Candidatus Poribacteria bacterium
CTAATTACAGGATTTACTATAAACAAGGAATTGAATGCCTAAATAGAGACGACCAGGATCTCAAAAGTGATTCCTATTACCTTAGATCTCTTACTTCTGTCGGACATCTCGAATACGATCCTGCTATATTAGATTGGGTCTATGTTGCCCCTGCTACCCTTGTCGAAACTGCGACTGCAAACCAGTACGTTCTTGTTGGTAGTCGAACACCGGACCTAATTTCAAAAATAGAGAAGACTGTTCTATCAAAAGGTGGGAAGTTCGATCGTATTCCGGAAGTTGATGCCCCCACTACAATCTTTTTGTGCGATTTAACTGAAGCGTCTACACAAGAAATTAAAGACATGGGAATTCATATTAGCAGAAAATTCTCAGCAAAATTGTCTTGTATCCTTCCACATCTACGATCAGATAGTTTTGAGCCAGATGAGTCTGTGCTAAAGGCACCACTTGAGAAATTTAACGTCGACAAGTTGAAGTATGAAAGTGATTCTCAGGATGTGTCAGAGGGTCTCTTTCGTATACTGGATTATGGTCGTTATATCCACTACTTAAAATTGGGTAACATTCAACGAAAAGTTCCACCAGAATGGGGGGCATGGTTAATTCTTCGTGCGTTTCGCAAAAATAAATTAATCTATTATAACAAAGGACAGCAAACCTTGCGGGTAAAGTCGCGGTTGAGTATGCCGTTGCTAGCAAACCGATGTGCGGTGCTCTGCTCGGGACGCGTTCCAAAATGGATAAATGGAGACTATTGTTATCCTAATGTGCCAATTGAAATAGCATCTTACATAGCAAAATCGCTTAACCAACAACTTGAGGTATTATAATGACAGATCCTTTTGATGTTTCTAATCAACTGCATGAATCCTATATTCGATACATTGAAACAACTTTCAAGTTCAACAGCCCATCTTTAGAGCAAGAACCTGTCTTAGAACGAGAACGTCGAGAATTACTTGAAAAAGAGGGCATGATTTATCAGGAGCCACTTTTTGAACCGATTCTCCGTCCAAAATCGTCTGAGAAAACGCTCTCACAGGTTTGTGCTGATCTTGGAATCTCAAAAGATGTATCAGACTTTTTGGCTGCAGGTGGAGAAGATGGACTTGCTCCAAAAACACGGGAACTCTACGACCACCAAGTTCAAGCAATAAAAGCTTCATTAATTGACAAACGAGATGTTGTTGTCACAACAGGAACTGGTTCCGGTAAAACAGAGTGTTTTCTTTTGCCAATATTCAGCCAGTTAGTGGAAGAATCAAAAAATTGGCAGCTCTATGGTGACCGTCAATCTCAACCTTGGCGGGAAAAAGGAAAAGGCAACGAGAAGGAGAAAAAAAAGAAAGACAGGCAGCGATTCGGGCACTAATTTTGTATCCACTGAATGCCCTGGTTGAAGATCAGTTAATGCGGCTCCGTCGCGCGTGTGACAGTCCCAAAGCGCGCGAGTGGCTTGATGAGAATCGAGCTGGGAATCGTTTTTACTTTGGACGTTACATCGGTTCAACTCCGGTTGCCGGATCCGAGGAAAAAGATTACAAACGCAGACTACTTCGTGAAGAATTAAACAAACTACATCAACAAGCAAAGCAAATTCATGCACAAACTCAAAAGACAAATGACGACACGATTCGTTATTTTTTTCCGTTGATGGAATCAGATACAGCAGAGATGTGGTCTCGTTGGGATATGCAGGATTATCCACCTGACATATTAATCACAAACTATGCAATGCTAAACATTATGTTAATTCGCGATTTAGAAGAGTCAATTTTTGACAAAACGCGCAAATGGTTAGAGAAAGATGATAGTGTTTTTTATCTTGTTGTTGATGAACTACATTCCTATCGCGGAACGTCTGGGACAGAAGTTGCATATCTACTCAGAACACTATTTTCTCGTCTCGGTCTTGAACCTGATTCACCAAAATTAAGAATAATTGCAAGTAGTGCATCTTTAGAAGGAGAATATGGGACTCAATACCTCAAACAATTTTTTGGTAGAAGTAGCAGTTTTGAGCGAATTACTACACCGCCTATTGAAATTTCTGACAATCCACTTCGGGAATGTTTGAAATATGCGGATGCGTTTGAGGTGTATGATGATAAGTGTGATAATACAAAATTACCTGTTAAACCTGAAACACTTAAAGAAGCTGTTGTTCGACTCTGCAATGATGATGGAAAGTTACTTGCTTCAAAAATAGATCAAATGGTTTCTGTCGCACAGGATGTCAGTGGCGAGGCAATCACAAAACAAACAATCCGAGGTATGATTCGTTATTTGATTCGGCAAGAAGATCCACATGATTCTTCTCAAGCACTTCTCCCTTTGCGAACACACTATTTGTTTAAAAATTTTGAAGGAATATGGGTTTGCAGCAATTCAAAATGTAGTGGAGTCAAAAACATTGAGGAACGACCTGCAATTGGCAAGTTGTTCTCAACGCCAAAAACTCTCTGTGACGATTGCGGTTCGCGTGTGTTGGAATTGTGGTCATGTCAAACATGCGGGGACTTGTTTTTAGGTGGCTACAAAACACCTATTTCTCAGTTTTCACAGGATGGTTGGTGGCTCAGTGGCGACTTCCAGCAGCTGGAAGGTTTGCCAGAACGTAACATCAGAGATCGGCGATATAGCAACTATGCCATCTTTTGGCTCAAAACAGGAAAACCGAAGAGACTTGATTGGGTGAAAAATAAAATAGAGAGAAAATGGACAAAGGGAAAATATGACCCATTTCGCGGTGTTCTTGAACCTGATGCCTCTTCAAATAGCAGTAACTGCTATTTCCATAAAATCGACGAACAGGAACTGGAAAAGGATGATGGAGATAAATGCTCAGAAGTCCCAAAATGCTGTCCAAACTGCGGGGATATTTGGGATTACTTGCCCAAACGGCATATTGGTGGTAAGGAAGAAGCTATTTCACCAATCCGTAAAATGGGCACAGGATTGCAGAAGGTGCTCCAAGTTCTCGTTCAAACCATGCAGAATTCTATTGATGATGAAAAGAAACGCAAAACGATTGTCTTTTCCGACAGCCGTGGGGATGCTGCTAAGTTATCAGTAGGTATCCAGAATTCGCATTACTTAGATATGATACGATTCATTACAGTCAAGTCTTTAGACGAAGTGGAAAAAAGTCCTGATTTGATGACTATTCTTAACGCGTTTCAAGATAAAGAAATAAGTCAAGGCAATTTTTATGGAGCACTTGGTAGAATTGCAGAAATGTCGAGATGTGAAGAAGGCTTGGTCCATTCTATTAGCGAGGCATTTTTGAAGAAGGAGGGTTTGACTGAAGATCAAGAAACACATCTTCGGGTCCTGTTCTCCGACTACCCTTTTATAAAACTTGAAAACAGTGTTTTTGACCGTTTTATCAATCTTGGAATGAATCCTGGAGGTTATGGTGTAAATATTGATAACTACCCACAACCAGTAAAAGACGGTGAAAATGTAGAACGCAGGTGGGTGGAACTATTTGATTGGTCTCGAAATAAGGTATCAAGAAAAGAGTCCGACGGCTTGAGTCAACCTCAACAGGATCTATTAAGCAGAATTCAACGACAACTTCGTCAAACAATTACAGAACGTATTTTGTTCGCCCGTAGGGGGACAGGGTTAGAAGGGCTTGGATTAGGGTGGTGTGAACCGAAATTTGATCTCGAACTATGGACAATTGATGAATTTGATGTAGCGGAAATGATGTCATCAGTGGCGCGAATTCTTGGGGAGCAGAATCGGACAACACTTAGCAATAAAACATACTCGAGTATGTCAGATTCCCTCAAAAAATACCTTGATAAATCGGCAGCGCGAATCGGGTGTAGTAAAACTGACCTGAATCAAGCAATTGAGGATCAAATGAGATTAAAAGATGGGGGTTTTGACGAGTACCGTGTCAACGTAGAAAATTTAATAATTAGGAAACCTCAGAACAACCAGATTTTTCTGTGTTCCGTTTGTCAACGCAAACATCTTTACAGAGCAATCGGAATCTGTACAAACACGCGGTGTTCAGGTGAATTAAAAGTTACCGAGAGTGGCAATAAATTCGATAAATTCGGCGGTTATTACTCCCATCAGGCAAAGTTAGGTGTTGAGCCTTATCGTCTTCACTGCGAAGAATTGTCGGGGCAAACGGATTCTGAAGATAGACCTAAACGGCAACGCTGGTTCCAAAATGCAATCCTCAACAGCGAAAATAAGCGTTCTGATCCAGTAGACTTGCTTTCAGTAACAACAACGATGGAGGCTGGAGTTGATATTGGAGGACTTTCTATGGTGCTGATGGGTAATGTTCCTCCTCAACGATTCAACTATCAGCAACGGGTAGGACGTGCTGGAAGACGTGGCGATGCTGTCGCTTATGCCTTAACACTCTGTCGATCACGTACCCATGATGAACACTATTTTACGAATCCAGAACAAATTACTAGCTCGCCGACTCCTCCACCATATCTTGACCTCCGCCGTGATGATATCATAAAGCGTATTATCGCAAAAGAGGTCTTGTACTACGCATTCAAAGGTGCTTCCAACGCTGATGAATTTTCCGACACTGATAATGTCCACGGTGAATTTGGAAAAGTTTCGGAATGGAAAACAAACCGGCAGAAACTCATCAAATGGTTAGTTTCAAATCAAGGTAGAATTGAACAAATCGTTCAGCTGCTTGCTGTTCAGACTGATTCGGAAATATCTAACAATAATCACAAGCTGATAAACTGGGTTCATAAGGACCTGATAAACGAGATTGATCAGCAAGTGAAAGCTCATCCCTTTGAAATGGACGATCTGAGCCAAGCACTTGCTGAATCAGGTCTTTTACCAATGTTTGGATTCCCAACTCGAACCCGTCTGTTGTATCATGAAAAGCCGAAAGGTAGACCATGGCCACCAAAATCTGGCACGGTTGATCGTGACATTGAAGTAGCGATTAGCGAATTCGCCCCAGGATCGGAAACGGTCAAAGATAAAAGAATCCACACATCAATAGGCATTGTTTCTTACCGTCCATCCTGGGATGAATATGCAATCCCTAATGATGGTAGAGCACATCCCTTGACGATCGGTTTTTGTCAAAGCTGTAAATCCATCTTTGCAAGTGAGGACTCAGTCAAAGAGGTTTTTTGCCAAACCTGTAACTCTGAAAAAGAGTTCAGGACAGTAAAAAGTTTTGAACCTATGGGATTTCAAACAGATTTTGAACCAACAGATGCAGCAGAATATTTTGAATGGAGACCTCGTGCCACCTACCCGCGTCTTCCATCAGATATTGATATCAAACTCAAAACGGGTATTAACTTTGATTATGGAACTAATTATGATCAAAAAATTCAATTGTTATCAATTAATAATAACGATGGAGCAGGTTTTGATCTTGGAAGATACAAAGGGAGAAAGGAATTGGTGTCTCCCCAGGTTCTAAAGGAATTAGTAGAACGGAGAAATAGACAATTTGACGAAATCCAAATACCTGAGGATAAACTGGAGAAAACGGCAATTCACGCAAGTAAAGTAACCGATGTGTTATTGATAGAAATTAAGTCTATTCCTGATGGAATTAACTTGGATTATCGTAGCGTTTACGCTCGATCAGCCTTATATTCTTTTGGTTATCTTTTACGCAAATTTGCTACCATCCAAGAATTGGATATCAGCACGGATGAATTACAAGTGGAAGTTCGCCCTGTCCGCCGAGATGAAAATGTATATGGCCAAATTTTCATCGCTGATAAACTTGCGAACGGTGCTGGATATTGTCGTCATCTCGCTGAACCCAATGAAAAAGGCGAATTCCGTCTAAAAAACATCCTACAAGATATGATAAAAGAAGATTCTAAATTCTACCCTGAACTTGTAGATCATGGAAATCAATGCGATTCATCATGTTATCAGTGTATGCGAGACTACATGAATATGTCGTATCACCCGCTTTTAGATTGGCGGTTAGGACTTGATTTAGTTAATCTATGCCTTGATAAAGATTGCCTGATTAGCCTTGAAACCTCATATTGGATACCACTTGTTAAGAGTGTTAAAAGGAATCTTGTGGAGTTAATCGATAATGGGCACAATATGGAATGGGAAAACTACTATGGAATCCCCGTACTTTTGGATCGGACAGGAAACCAGAAAAGAGCGTTCATTCTACATCATCCACTCGCTGTTTACAATGAAGAAGACCCCAGAACGAAGGAATTTGCGCGAGCGGTTGTTAAATTAAAGAATGACGATTTCTGTCTACAGAATATTAACATTTTTGAGGCAATTAGAAGGGTTAGTAAAATCGTTAACATACTTCAATAAGGTCGAGTCAATATGAAACTTCAGCCACTCCCAAAACTTCAATCTATCACGAAACTTTCTCCGACACTATTTGCAATCTTAAAACAGTGTCAATTGCAGGCAGCATTAAGTCAAGCAAGAGCACAACGAACGACCAGAAGTTCAACAGTAGCACTGTTGGGTATAATCGCTCACCGAGTTTTAGAAAAAACGAGGGCGGTTAGTAAAAATAGTGAGGATTTACGAATTCAAGCAGAAGCAATATGGGATAAGACTGTAGAGCAAATGGAGGAAGATTTACAGTCTTCGCCACTTGATAAGTACTTATTGCCAATTAACAAATGGAAAAAATACTACTTACAGCAAGAGTACACCATTTGTCGCTATAAAGAAATTGCCTTAAGTCGTGGCATATCTGAAACACAGGTTGTTGCAAGGGAACGTAAATTTGATAATGTTACAAATGGGTTTACTGGTAAACCCGATCTCATTCTCCGCAAAGAAAATGGCCTCGTGATTATTGATTATAAAAGTACTGAACTTTCCGATGATTTGGAAAATCGGGAAAAGAAGATTGAATCATGGCAACAGCAGATTTTGTTCTATGCGTCACTTGTCAAAAAAGAGTTTGGGGAATGGCCCGTAGATGGCAAAATTAAATTGTTGAACAAAGAGGTAATTTCTATTCCAATTGATCCACAGAAAGTGAATGCACTTTCTGCGGAGGCTCAGACTTTAAAGGAAAATTACAACGCGAAAGTGGAGATGGGAGTGTCGCATTCACAGTTGGCGCAGTATTCTGTTGATAATTGTAGTTTTTGCGAATTTAAAGGATCTTGCGATACCTTCTGGAGAAAGAATCCACAACCAATACCCGGAACCGATGATTATGGATGTTTAAGTGGAGAAATCTTAAAACTTGTAGGCGGTGCAAATAACAGATACTCTATAGTAATTACGTCTGAAAAATCGGATGGGCACTCGCAGAAATGGCAAATTTCAAATCTATCAGCCGAACAGTTTGGAAATTTAGGGGAGTTGGAGCGCGGAACTTTCGTTCGATTGCTTGATTTCAAAATAGAGTCTGATGATTCCTATCGGGCAAAACCGACTCGGAATTCTGTAATTTGGGAACTCCCACGTAGTAATTGATGCATTGGTATTAGGATTATTTAGTTTTCGGTCTTTCAAGCAGTTTAATCGGAAGATCGTGAGCACAACTCGCTCCTACAGTAAAGAACCCTTAGGTAGAATATCAAAATTATTGGAGAATTGGATGTCTCTGTTAAATACCCCAGAGTCATTCAGTTTTAAGAAATTATCAGATTTCATGTTTTCTGTTACGGATCCGGTGCGGTTAGGAAACCGAACCATAGGGGTTAATTTAGCAATTTTTGAGGACATTTTCTCATGATTTTCTTTAGATGCCGCCCCTACGGGGCTTAGTTCTGTGGGGTAACGTTTTTCTACAGAGATGCCGTCCCTACGGGACTAAAGCGGGTTTTTGAAGTCTTCAATGTTTTCGCGTAAGATCCGGTTCGGTTAGATGGAGATTATAGTAAAACCTATAATGAATTGGTCACTCTCAACAGTCTGAATACCTATAACAGGCAGTCAGACTGGAAACCCAAACTGGAAGTTTATGCTACAAAGATGTCTCTTTATTTTTAGGTTTCACTATAACCCCCTAAATCCCCCTTATCAGCGGACTTGAAAGAAACCCCCTAAATCCCCCTTATCAGGGGGACTTTAAAAGGAAATGCGTAAGTCCTAACTTATTTCCGTACGGCTATTTTTCCGACCTTCTGTTTGCGGACTGTGTCGCCTTGGGCATTGGTGAATCTGGCGGTGAATTTGTAGAGATAAACGCCGTTGGCGAGCGGTTCGCCGTCGGCATCGTAGCCGTCGTAGTGGAATTCGTTGAAAGAGACGGATGCGTCAAGCGTGTCAACAGTGAGGATGAGACGACCTGTTATGGTATAAATTTTCAAACTCACCTCGTCGGCACCCTTGGTGAGGTAGTAAGCAAAGTGGGTTCCGCTTCCCGGCATAAACGGGTTCGGGAAGTTAGCGATGTTTTTGATTTCAAATTCGCCTGCGACGGTTGCAGTGCGCGTCGCGTCCGATGCGTTCCCGTTTGCGTCTTGTGCCTGTAACCGAATGCGGTACTCACCGGGTTCTAAGACAGGGGTATAGGTCACGAGGATTAGGTTGGTGTTGGTGGGCGATACGGCAATCACATATTCGTCTTCCGGCACACGCTGCCCGTTTTGGGTGAGGATTATATGCTCCGGTCGCGAATCAATGCCGTTGGCATCCTCAATTTGTGCGGAAATCGTTGGGGTATCAGAGATATAATCGCCGTCGACGAAACCTTGATGTTCAAGGGTTAACTCAAGCGCGGGTGGACTGGTGTCGCTGTGAGATAATAACGCGAATGTACCGGGTAGTTTGACAGCTGCCGAGATTGTCTCTTCGTTCGTTGTTTCCTCGCCAACGAGAATCCAGTTTCCGTTGTCGTCGAGCCGATAGATATGCGGATTGTCGCTTTCTGGTTTTAAGAAATTAGCGGTTACTGTCAACTCATCTTGTTCACGCAGGTCAAGCTGATAAGCGAAAGCCGATACGGGCATTGCACCGACAATATCGGGTTGATTGGTGATGGTAAGTGCTTCTTCGGTGTAAGTTAGCACTGTGGTGGTTTGGATACTGCCGGACGGAAAAGTTACTTGGAAGTTGCCGTCTTGGCTCTGAATTAACGGGTTCGGCGTTTCAGGCGTAAGGACGATACGGTTGCCAGCAAATCGGCGATCCCCTCTGTTATTCCTTTCCAGTCTTTCAATAATACTTCCTTTTGGCAATTCGGTAGAGGGCATATCGGTATAGACTGTGATAAGATAGTTCCCGGGTGCTGGTTCCCACGGTACACTTACGGTGATTTGTGCGTCAGGTGGGATTTCGGGGATTATCTGAATCCCGTCAATTGGAGTGGCGTTTTGTAGTTCCGTAAGTGATGGATTAGATACCTCGGTGTCAGCATCTAAAGCGTTCTCGAAAAAGGACACAGGTACATTTCGGGCGGTTTTAGATCCTGTATTACGGATTTGCGCGGAGAGCATGAAGGGTGGAGTGGTGCCCCATGTGATCGTCGGCTCCAAGAGAATAAGATCGACTTCAGGTTCAACATATCCGACATCATAGAAGGTTGTTTCGGTTCGCAATGATCGTCCACCCTTTAATTTTACCTCTAAGTAATAGTCAATAAACATGAATTGCGGGTATCCGGGGATGGATTGTTCACTTCTATAGGTTGTGCCGGTGTGATGGACAACTGGGGTTGAGAAAAAATCGTCACCGTCTTCACTCCAAAAAAGGTTCAATTCTTCAATGCTGTTTTCGTCTATAACTTCTGTGTAGAGATGTACGGGTTGGTTTGGTTCAACGGGGAAAGGCGCGATACGGACGTTATCAACGTACCGGGATAGGAGATTATAGGTAGCGAATCCGATTGCCTCTGTGTCTGCATTCCATGCGTAAGTTTGTACGCTGCCAGTGTCAAATTCAACATCCGTTGGGAGTTGCATTTGCGAGGTGAACTGTCCGTTAACGACAGAGACTGTTTCTTTTTTTGGCGGTATCTCGTTGTCGGTTTTAGTTGTTGGTACCAGCGTAATTTCGGCATCCCCGTTAAAACTCTGATCCGGTAGTGTGCCAGAGATAGTGAGCAGCGTCTCTTGTTCGAGCGTCCCTTGGACGGATGGCGGTTCAACATTGACTGTCACTTCCATCTGTTTGTTGGGTATTTTCAACTGTGTTGCTGGATCGCCGAAGAGGGTGAAAACTTCAGCTAAATCGAGAAATCCGGGGGCGTTTATGAGAAATTGGGTTTTGGCTTGGGCGAAGATCGCCCCGATATTCTGGGTGTGCCCTTTGAAGATAACGTCAAAAATTTCGCGGTTGAGAATATAGTCGCCATGTAGGAGTCCGACACTGGTGGCACTGATGACAGCAATAGCACCTCCATTTTCAGAGCGGAGGAGTTCTTCGGCGAGACTGTTTTTGGTGCCGTCAAAAGCCCCCGTGAAGCAGGTCATGCTGATGACCAGTGGAAGTTGTGAAATATTGGTTAGGTTCTGTTCAGGATCCTCAAAGTCAAGCATGCGGCTGTCTGACCAGATGCCCCCACCGCCGTGGCCAATATAGTTGATGAGACTCGCGCCGTTGTTGAAGCCGTCAATAACGCGTCTGGCGATAGGTGTCGTAACACTTTCGTCGATACTCAGGTCCAGTGCATCTTTATAGGGTGCGTAGATGCGTTCGGTATCATATTTGTTCGTGAGTTGGCTCCGTGAAACGAGTTGATTAATCTGAAAATGGAATATGGAATCCGAACCGGCGAGCATCAGCAGCTTTTTGTGCCATGGCCCCATTGGTGAACTGGTTT
This sequence comes from Candidatus Poribacteria bacterium, assembly GCA_012270875.1. Lineage (GTDB taxonomy): Bacteria > Poribacteria > WGA-4E > WGA-4E > WGA-3G > WGA-3G. The sequence goes on from JAAXHI010000349.1 coordinate 10,748, forward strand.
CATGTCTGATTGTGCGTTCAACGAATATACGTGCGTCTACACGGTTGTTCGCGGGCATTCTCCCGATGAGCATATCAGGAAAATTATCTTCGCCTCGAAATGTGACGAACTGGTGATCACTTGCACTCGATCCGAAACCGGGGATTTGCACCCGCATTGTAGGGACGAAATTGGGTTTATTTTTTACGTCGATATGCGTATCGCCTACGAGCAGGACGTAAGTGGGTGCGGGTGACTGCCAGTTGTCGTAGGCATACTTAAGGAATTCACGGATGGCATCGGGGTTAAAAATTCCGTGGTTGAATTCGTCGTAGATATTTTGGATGTCAACAACTTTGGTGCGCAGTCCTTGTTGGCTGCGAAAGTCGGCAAGTGGCTGAACATCTTGGATAAAGTTGTTGTGTGTAATGATGATGTAGTCTGCGCCGTTATGAATACCGCGTAAATCTGAGGGAGCGTCTAACGAGATTTGAGGCTTTAGGAACTGGTTCCGGGTGAGCGCGATGTATTGGATAGCCGGGTCGTTTACATCCTTAGGGCGGATTTGGGTGGATCGAAAGACCATTCTATAGGTGCCGGGAAATTTCTTTTCATCAATCAGTGGCGTTAAACCGGCATAGCGTATCCCGTCAACGCCATAAATTTCGATGTCAGGGGTAGAGAAGTTCAGTAAATCCACTTTGAAATCCGGGTTCACAGCACCGGTTTCGTCTGGGAACGGGGTGATCGCAAAGGGCAGGACATCCGATTGTGCCTGAAAATTTCGCCAATAGTCGACTTGGATCCAGTTCAATAAGATGATGTCAATAAGTTCATCAGGGCTTTCAGGGTTCAAGATCTGAACGATGTTGCGTCCATTTTTGAGGAAAGATTGCGAGAGTTGTTGCGTCTGAAATTGGTGTTCGGTTTCACCTGTCCATCGTGCTTCTTTAAGTCGGATTTTGTCGTTTAGCCATATATCGCAGTCATGTGCTGTGTTTGATCTGCCGTGTAGATTGACGCGTACTGTTGCGGGCCGAGCCGTATCTGCCAGCCCCGCGAGATTGAAGTTGAATTCCTTTGAAGCGGGTGCTGCGAGTTGTGCCCAGAACCAGCTGTCATTTGGGAGTGGCGGTAGTTCAGTGAGGCTAAATGAGCGTGTTTGTAGGCCTTGGCTGAATTCTTGGTATGTTTGGTTCTCTGCGAGATTTATATCACGGAATCGTCTAAATGTTAAATCTTTCTCAATATGCGAGCGTGTTAGAAAAAATTTATGATCTTGTGTATCACTTGTACTGGCGAGTACTGTTTTTTTGCTCATCCGGCTCCCGGGTCCCGAATTCCATGAAAGCCAATAGATATTTTCATCGGTAAAAGGGTCAATATAACTGGTCTCTCCATGTTGGCGTTCACCGTAGAAAACAATCTCATCTGTTGGATCGAATCTATCGTCGCTTTCGCCGCGAACGAAGATTGGAACCGGTTTTCCACGGTTTGTTAATTTCAGTGTCCTCGCTTTAATGGTTGTGACATCGGCTCCTGCTGCTGCGAGGTCTGCTGCTGTAATGCTATACATCCCAGATTCGGTGACGCTGATTTTATAGCGCGGACTCATAGCAGGGACACTCGGTGCTGAAGGTGCTTGTAGTTGTAGGATAGGAGAACGCCACTGTATGGCATTTTGTGGGTTGATAAGCAGGTTGTTGAAGATCGTATTGTAGATCTCGGATTCGTCACGTGAGCCGCTCCGGGTAGCAGATGGCGCACGCGTTACCGTTTCGATGAAACGCACCTCAACTACGATCTGGTGATAAAGCCTGACCTCGCGGCGGACGGGGTTATACTGGACAGGATTGAGTTGAATGGGAAGAATGCGGTTCTCTCGGATCCACCCTGCTTCCCCGATTTCAGCGATGTTGTTTGGGAAGAAGCGATCTTTTCCTGGCTGCGTCGTGCTTTGAGGCGTTGGCGTATACGCCATTCTTTGTATGTTCTTCTGTGTCTTAAAACGCTTTTCGACAATCCGCAATTGGAAGTCTACTCCAGCGGGGACTGCGATGAGCGTGGTTTGCACAGGGAGACGTGGTGTCCCTGGTTCAGTCGTGAAACGACATCCTGGAAAAGAGAAGGTACGGTTTTCAACTGTGCCTACTTCCGTTGTGGTCGTGGTGTTATTAAGGCGGAAATCGGATTCAGGGATGACGAGTTGGATTGTCACACCTACGGGGGTAGCACTCACTAATTCAACTTCTCTGTCGGCTGCTGCGTTTTCTCTTGCGGCAGTACGAGAATGTCGATCTTTTGCGGTAATCGGTGCGGCTGCTGCTATTCGATTGAGGACAGGTAGGGAACCCGTATCCAAACAGAGGATGAGTATTATTAATAGTGTTAGGAGTTGTAGGGACGCGGTGGTGTGCGTCTTTACAAGATATGTTTTCATTAAGGGTTTAACTCCAAGGTGCAAGATTTACTAAACAAGCAGTTGTGATTTTGGCGTATTTGTGAGTGGTGAACTTTTTGTGGTGTTTGTTGTAGGTTGCCTTGTTTTTCTTTAAAAAATGTGGGATTTACGAAGCTAAAGCGTTATCGTAAATTTGTGATTATGGCTTCAAAGTTTCCGTATAAGACCCGGTTCGGTTAGGAAACCGAACCTACCGGCTTAACCCCCTAAATCCCCCTTATCAGGGGGACTTGATGATTCTGTGCCTATCTACTTTTCGGCGAGGTGGTAGATTTCAATTTCTCGGATTCGAGCGGGTGAGGGCTGCATGACGCGAAAGTGTGGATAATATCTACCTGCAAGGGTTGTGCGCCTGTTAATGACTTTGTCTCCCGGTTCTGTCGTTATCTTGTTCACGATTATATCATCAACTGTGCGAGTGACGGCGATGCGGATCATTTTCGTTCGGAAGTTTAACCTATCAAAAACGTACTCCGCTTGTGCCATGTCATCACCGACATTGCGTCGCTGAATGACTGTATGGAAAGTCTCCCATTTATCGGTTTCTTCATCCAAATAGTGCATCTCAAACCGAAAAAGGTTTCCGTTGTGAATAACGATTTTTCGGACAGGGTGGGTGTCAGAAAATCGGATAATGAAGTTCCGCTCATTTTGCGCTGGGAGTGTGGCGAGTGTTTCGAGGTTTCCGTCGTTCATACCGGGATGGTTTGCTTCAGTGCCGTAGGCGGCACTCGCTATATTTTCACTGTATTGCGTAGATAGCATTTTTGTGACTTTACACGCATTGAGGTGTAGGACGATGAATAGTAGACAACAGATAGAGATGATGGCACGTCTCATTCTTGTTCCTCCTGAAGTGTTATATCAACCCGATCTACAATACCCATGATCAGTTCACGGATAGGTGCGTCTTCAACACCGAAGACTTCTTGTGCGACACCGGGTCCGGCACCGACAATCACGGTATCCCCTTCGCCTGCGCCGACGTAATCAACAGCAATAGTTGGCGTGCGGACGAGTTCGGATCTGACGCTCAAGGGTTGGACGAGCAGCAGTGTTCGGTTTTCATAAGCAGGATGTTTAACGATAGAAACGGCTTTTCCGATTACTTTGGCGATGTACATTTTTTTAAGACTCCGTTTCAGGGGATGCGTTCGCAGACGTGGTTGTTGTATCAATCAATGAGATAGAATCGACGAGGCCAACAATGGCGACATCGACTGGCATCCGTTTTCCGGGGATAACGCTGACGGCATCACCGCCGGTGACGATGTAGACGATTTCACCGACTCCGGCATCGTTTAACGTGTCAACTGCAACAAGTGGTTCAGAAATGGGGTTCTGTTTCTCATCTAACGGTTGGACGATGAGGAGGCGGGTGCCTTCTAAACTTGGGTCTTTTCGCGTTGCGACGACGGTCCCAATTACTTTTGCTAAATCCATTGGTTTTCCTATTAGCCATCAGCCATCAGCCATCAGTTAAAGAGATATGTTGTGGTAGTTAGCAGAAAAGCAACAGCCACAAGAGAACTACTGACGGCTGACGGTTTCCGATGGCTGACGGCTAATCCTTTGACGACTGCTGGCTGAAAGCCGACTGCCAACAGCTATTAAGAAACAAGTTTATATTCAACGAGTTTCGTGTGAAGTGTGTTTCGGTTAATGCCGAGTATGTCTGACGCTTTACTTCGGTTTCCGTTGGTGTGTTCGAGTACAATTTTAAAAAGAGGTTTCTCAAAGATCTCTCGGATTTCAGCATAGAGTTCCCCTGGCGATGCCTCGGATTCCATATACTGTTCGATGTGTGCTTGGAGCATGGCATATACCTTGGTATCAAGTTGCCCTGGCTCGCTTATGGGTGCCGCGCTCTCTAAGATCGGATCGAAGTGTTCGGGTAATAGCATTTGCCCTGAACACATCACGAGTGCGCGTTTGATAGCGTTTTCTAATTCGCGGACATTGCCGGGCCAATCATAAGCGGTGAGTTGTTTGACCACCTCTGTGGAGATACCGATTTCAGGCAATTGGTATTCTTCAACAAACTGGCGTGTAAATAGGTCTATGAGTTCAGGTATATCCTCTTTCCGTTCTCGTAGGGGTGGGAGCGAAATCGGGATGACGTTGAGACGGTAGTAGAGGTCTTCTCTGAATGTTTTCTGCGCAATTGCGGTTTCGAGTCGGCGGTTGGTAGCGGCGATGATACGGACATCGACAGCGTGTGTCTCGGTGCCGCCCATAGGTTCGACCTCGCGTTCTTGTAGCACCCGCAGTAATTTCATCTGGACTTCAATTGGCAACTCTCCGATTTCATCGAGGAAGATTGTACCACTGTCTGCCTGTTGAAATTTTCCTTTTCTTGGACTGTGTGCGTCGGTATAGGCACCTTTGACATGCCCGAAAAGTGCGCTTTCAATGAGACTTGAGGGCATAGCACCGCAATCGACAACGACGAAAGGATTGTGGGCACGTCCGCTGTTTTGATGAATTAGTTGGGCGACGAGTTCTTTACCGGTTCCGCTTTCACCTAAAACGAGGACGGTTTCGTCGCTGACGGCGGCACGCCCGATTTTAAGGTAGACCTCCTGCATTGCAGTGCTCTGCCCAACCATCTTGCCTTGTCTATCGAAATCGGGGGGTGTTGATGATTTGACGAGCTTCGTCTGCTGCGTCGCGGAAGCGGCACGCCCGACAAGTTCGATGAGTTGCTTCTGGTCAATCGGTTTGGTGAGGTATCCATAGGCGCGTTGTTTCGCTGTGTCAATAGCGGTTTGGGTGGTCCCGTGTGCTGTGATTATAATGATTGAAGCGGTACTGTTGTGTTGCTGGATGTCTGTTATTAGTTCGAGTCCATTTGCGTCGCCTAACCAGATATCAAGCAGAATGACATCGACATTTGTGTCTTTGACGCATTCGAGGGTTTCTGCTCCATTTCGCGCTTTGAGGGTCTCATAGCCTGCCTTGTCGAGGGTAGCAGCGAGTATGTGTCGCAGGCTATCATCATCGTCAGCGATAAGCACTAAGTTTGACATATTTTATATTTCCTTGCGGTTCGGTTAGGTGCGTTTGAGATTTCAAGCGTTCTCTCCGTATATCCGCATGCGCCTGCTTCGCAGTGAGAATGCATGCTACGTTTTCGGTTTTAACCCCCTAAAGAATCAGAATCAGAATCAACGGTATGAAGGTTCCCTATGGGCATTCACCGCCCCTTATCAGGGGGACTTTAAGAAAGAATGCGTAAGTCCTGTTTCCTTGCGGTTCGTTATGATACCTCTCTATTATAACCCAAGTTGCCACTTTTTTATTTACATAGCACCCCTACGGGGTGCAGTGCTTTGAATGTTCAATTTTCTATAGACATAATACCCCTACGGGGTATAAAGAGGGCATTTTCCTTGAAAAATCTATGTTTAAACGTCCAAGGTCTATTGGGTAGCAACTTGGGTTATTATAGGTTGCTAATGTACGGGGAGTGACACGATAAATGCTGTGCCGATTTCGAGGTTCGCATCGACTTCAACGCTGCCTTGGTGTTCAGCGAGAATTTTTTGGCTAATGTAAAGCCCAAGTCCAGTCCCCTTCTGTTTAGTGGTATAAAATGGATCGAAAAGCATAGGAATATCTTCAGCCGGGATTCCGGGACCGTCATCTTGGACCCGGACACGGACGACTTCCGATTCTGATAGGTATTCCGTCTGAATTGTCAACGTTCCTTTCGTATCCATTGCTTCAATGGCGTTGTAAAATAGGTTGAGAAGTACTTGTGTGATTCCGTCCTCGTTTATGTTGACTTGCGGGCAGTTGGTGTCATATTGCGTGGCGACTGTGATGGCGTGCAGCTCCAATTCGGGACGACAGATCGCGAGGCTGTTATCAAGCAGATGATGGATGTCCGTCTGTTTTGCGGCTGGCATTGCGGGGTTGCTGAAAGCGAGTAACTGCTCAATGAACCGATTTAGCCTATCTACCTCTTTGATGATGATTGCGGTGTATTCCTTAATCTCTTTTTGAGAAAGTTGTACTGCGTCGGCATGGGTTCTAACGGGTGCGTCTGCTTCCGTTTCGGTGTGTTGGAGTAATTGGGTGCCGAGTCGGATGCTGCCCAAGGGGTTTCGGACCTCGTGTGCGATGGTTCGGACCAATCTACCCAATGTCGCCATCCTTTCGGATTCGACGAGTGCGTCGATCGTCTGCTGGATTTTGACGCGTTGTGCGATGGTTGAGGCGATAATTGTTAGGAGTCGCCGGTCGTCTTCTGCTGAAAATTCATCTGATGCCTTGTCGATTGTCAATGTCCCGATGACGTGTTCTTCCACAATAATTGGGATACACCAGAAAGCGATTATGTCTTTAGATTCAACGCGTTCGGGTTCAAAGAGTTTGACATAGCCGCGCGACCGCCGGGTCTGCGGGACACCGATTGCTTTTCCGGACGCGAGTACCTGTTTCTGAATGTCTTCTATCTGGTCATCCGTGCCGCGTTTCATCTCAGCGGGTGTGAGTCCTAAGACAGTTTCTACTGAGGTTACAACCTTACCGTTTTCGTAGAGGTGCAAAGCCCCGCGGTATATGCCGAGTCTTTTGGACAGAATTTCGATGATGCGCTGAAATAGTCCTTTCAACTCAAGGTCTGTATTCGCTGCTTGGCTCACTTCAAAAAGTGTAGAGATGTCTCGCACCTGTTTTTCTAAATTCGCATTGACGCTGTGGATCTCCTCTATCTCTTCGGCACCGCTACGGCGTTGGGTCTGAAATTGGCGAATGACGCGGATAACGCCGAACGCGAGGAACGGGTAGAGTAGTGCGATGATGATGCTCTCGGTTTGCTCTGGGTACCGGAAGACGTAGACCCAATTGGCTACTGCGGTGATACCGAGCAGGATGTTTTGTTCGCGGGGTCGAGCGTATATAACAGCGAGGATCATCACACCGTAGTAGCAGTGGCTGGCCGCGGTGTAGTATTCCTGCATCTGAAACAGGTGCGTACTGACGTTGATGAGTAGTACAAAAAGCGTTAGAAAAAATGGTATCATCTTTTTTGGCTATCGGCAGTCGGAGACCATCAGCGGTCAGTATTTCGTCATCATTTTTTTTTGATAAAGGTTAACTGTTGCGTTAATTAGAGGCTCAGAAAATTGTTGAGCATTTTTAATCCGACGCGCCCGCTCTTTTCGAGATGGAACTGTGTTGCGATGAGATTGTCTTGGGCAATTGCGCTACAGAATTCAAGTCCGTACTGTGTCTTCCCTATCACAAGTTCGTCTTCTTCTGGTTCAGGATAGTAGGAATTGACGAAATAGAAATGTGCGGGGTTCGGAACACCTTCAAAGATGGCATGTGCCTTTGTCTGATGGACCTCATTCCATCCGATTTGTGGGATTTTGTAGGGGTTGGGTGCCCCAACCGCTACCGTAGGATATTTCTTTACACGTCCGGATAGGAGCCCGAGACATTCGGCGTCCTCTTCTTCGCTGTGTTCAAAAAGGATTTGGATACCGATGCAGATACCGAGCATGGGTTTACCGGTGCGATGGAAATCTGTTAGTACTTGATTGAGTCCACGTTTCTGCAGCGTTTGCATCGTGGCTTTTGCGGCACCGACACCGGGGAAGATTACGCGATCCGCCGTGCGTATCGTTTCGGGGACGGATGTAATCTGATTTTTATTGCCGAGGTGTGTCAATGCCCGCGCAACACTTGTGAGGTTGCCTGCGTCGTAATCTATAATTGCGATCATTTTTTTAGGTTATCAGCCGTCAGCCATCAGCCGACAGCCATAAGAACTCATGTGAGGGCTTTTTCAATTGTTTTGTAGAGATTTGCTGTCTCAATGCCGGCGATAGCGGCTTCAGCCCCTTTGTTGCCTGCCTTGATTCCGGCGCGTTCGAGTGCCTGCTCTATTGTGTCAGTGGTGATGACCCCGTAGATGACTGGGATGCCGGTGTTGGCGGATAGATGGGAGATCCCTTTTGCGCTTTCGGCTGCAACATAATCGAAGTGAGGGGTCGCGCCTCGGATGACTGCGCCGAGACAAAGCACGGCATCGTACTTTTGACTTTCCGCGAGGCGTTTGGCAACTCCGGGGATCTCAAAAGCACCGGGTGTCCAAAAGACATCAATCGTATCAGGATCAACGCCGTGCCGTTTTAAGGCATCTAACGCGCCAGCGAGGAGTTTTTCGGTAACGAAGCTATTGAATCGGCTGACGACAATACCGAAAGTGAGACCTTCGCCGATGAGATCTCCTTCGTAGACGTTTGGCATAGTTTTTTTGGGCTATCAGCCATCAGCCATCAACCGTCAGAGGTTGTGATATGTAAGACTTTTGTCATTACCACAGGTACTTCTGATTCCTGATCGCTGATTGCTGACCGCTATTCCTCTTATTTAGGACTTACGCAAATTGGATGAATATCGGAATTTTAACCCCCTAAATCCCCCTTATCAGGGGGACTTTAAGGTGGAATGCGTAAGTCCTCTTATTCTTTATTCCTCGTCAAGGAGGAGGTGTCCAAGTTTGGAACGTTTTGTTTCTAAATATCTGCGATTAAAGGGGTTCGGTTTGGTTTGCAGTGGTACCCGCTCAACGATTTCAAGTCCATACCCGTCCAACCCTCTAACCTTTTGTGGATTGTTCGTCATCAGGCGCATTTTTCGGACCCCTAAGTCTGCTAATATTTGTGCCCCGATGCCGTAATCTCGCAAATCTGCGGGGTATCCGAGGTGTTCGTTCGCTTCGACGGTATCTAACCCGTCCTTGTCTTGTAGTTGATAGGCGCGGAGTTTCCCTTTAAGTCCCATGCCTCTGCCTTCTTGCCGCATATAGAGGAGTACGCCTCTGCCTTCCTGTTCAATGGTTTGGAGAGCGATTTCGAGTTGCTCACCACAATCGCATCTGAGTGAGCCAAAAACATCACCGGTAAGGCATTGTGAATGCACGCGGACTAAGAGGGGTGTCGCCTCGGCGATGTCGCCTTTTGTGAGTGCGATGTGCGTTCTATCTGTTTCGACGTTTTCGCCGGCGGTGTCCGTACTTTCGTAAGCGTAGAGTTTGAATTTGCCGTGCGCGGTTGGTATCTCGGCAGTTGCGACGCGTTTAATCAGGGTTTCCGTCTCGCGGCGATATGCGATTAGGTCAGAGATGGTGATAATTTTGAGTTGATGTTTAGCGGCGAATTCCATCAACTCAGGGACACGTGCCATAGTGCCGTCGTCGTTGAGTATCTCACAGAGGACCCCTGCGGGATATAACCCCGCCATCCGCGCTAAATCAACAGTGGCTTCGGTATGTCCAGCGCGTCGGAGTACACCGCCGGGTTTTGCTTCTAACGGGAAGATGTGTCCCGGTCGAACAAAATCTGTGGGTACAGCATCCGTATCGACAAATTTCTGGATTGTGTATGCGCGTTCTTGTGCGGAGATCCCGGTGGTAACCTCTTTTGCGTCAATAGTGACAGTAAACGCTGTTTGCATTTGCGCTGTGTTGGCAGCGACCATCGGTTGGAGTTCAAGTTCGGCGAGTCGTTCTGAACAGGTGGGTAAGCATATCAACCCTCTGCCGTGTGTCGCCATGAAATTAATGGTCTCTGCTGTCACCTTTTCAGCCGCCATGATGAGATCGCCTTCGTTTTCACGGTCGGGTTCATCAACGACGATAATTAATTCACCGTTTGCGATTGCAGAGAGTGCTTCAGGAATGGTATCAAAATTATTTGGCATAATGGCTATCGGCATATTAGCCGTCAGTCGTCAGCCATCAGCCATCAGCAAAGACGCAAGCGTTAAAAAACGCCTCTTTACTGACTGCTGAAAGGTTTTTCGCAGAAAAACCGTGCTGAAAGCCGATTGCTATTGCCGCTGTTGGCTATTCAATATAGCCGTGTTTTGCTAAGAGACTTAAATTGATTGTCTCGGAAGCGGGTTGTTCAGTCCAACCCTTCTTCACCTCACTATTTTTAAGAAGCGTTTCGAGATAACGCGCGATGATGTCAACTTCGATGTTGACGTTGGTACCGATTCGTTTCGTGCCTAAAGTGGTCACCTGTTTTGTATGTGGAATCAAGGCGACTTCAAAAGCATCAGCGTGGATGCTCGATACGGTTAAGCTGATGCCGTCAACGGTCACGCAACCTTTATACGCGATATAGGGTCTGATATTGCTGTTCATTGTTACCTGCATCAGGGAGGCATCGCCTTCGTCTTTCCATGCACAGATTGTTGCGACTTCGTCTACGTGTCCAAGCATAAGGTGTCCGCCTAATCTGTCGCTTAACCGGAGTGAGCGTTCAAGGTTAACGTGTTCACCGGACTTCCGTTCGCCTAATGTCGTGCGGCGTAGGGTTTCAGCGGATACATCGGCAGTGAATGCGTCCGGTGTCAGATCACGGATCGTAAGACAGGCACCGTCAACGGCGATACTGTCTCCGACGGTTGCATCGGAGAGGATGTCCCTCGCCTGAATTTCGAGGATGACTCCCTGCGATGGACGCTGGATATTTCGGATTGTTCCGAGTTCTTCGACGATCCCGGTGAACATACTATAGGTACCCTTCAATTAGGAAATCAGCGTCGGGCATCGGCGTGATGCGGATCCGTTGCAGATGCGGTACATCCTTCAAGTTGGGAATCCCGTCACCGCCGATGGGTCCGGGAGCGTTCCGCCCACCGATGAGTTTAGGTGCCACGAAGCACATAACCTTATCAACGATTCCGGTTGCGATAGCGGAGGCGTTAATTTCGCCGCCACCCTCTATTAACACGCTTGTTATTTCACGTTTTCCTAATATTTCCATCAAGTGCTTAAAACAGACCTTACCGTGTGCTGCTGGGACAGTTATGACTTCCGCTCCGGTCTTTTCGAGTGCCTTGAGATTCTCTATCGGTACGTCAGGTGTTACCGCAACGATAACACCGGCACTGCTTTCGACGTTGAAAATGCGTGCGTCTGTGGATGTCGTTCCGTGTGAATCCAGCACAATCCGGGTTGCGTCCTGTCCTTCTCTATTTTGAAGCCGCGTTGTGAGTGCGGGATCATCGCGATCGACTGTGCCTCTGCCGACGAGGATCGCATCTACCGCGTCTCGGATTTCATGTCCGTGCTGTCGCGATGCCTCAGATGTAATCCATTGCGATTCGCCGGAGGCGGTCGCTATTTTTCCGTCGAGGCTCATCGCGGTTTTAAGGATGACAAACGGCATACCGGTTTGGATGTATTTCCTATGGACTTCGTTTAGTACTTCTGCTTCCTGTGCACATATACCGATATGAACGCCGATGCCCGCTTTCTCAAGTTGGCGAATCCCTTTGCCTGCGACGCTCGGATTCGGATCTACTGCTGCGATGTAGACGTGAGCAATACCTGCATGAATTACTGCTTCTGTGCAAGGCGGTGTGCGTCCCCAATGGCAACAGGGTTCAAGATTCGTGTAGAGTGTCGCGCCTTTGGCGTTATCACCTGCGGCGTTTAAGGCATGGACTTCGGCGTGCGGGGTTCCTGCTTTTTGATGGTAACCTTCACCGATAACTTTACCTTCTTTTACAATAACTGCGCCGACGAGTGGGTTGGGACTGGTGCGTCCCTTTGCTTGCCCTGCCAATGCCAATGCGCGTTGCATGAAGGCTTTATGTGCTGCGTCCATAGCGATCTGTTATCCATACCAACTTCTGTTTTTTGTATAGTATATCATATTTTTCTTGGAAATCAAACCATTTATTAAATAGGGCTATTTTTAACCCAAGTTGCCACTTTTTTATTTACATAGCACCCCTACGGGGTGCAGTGCCTTGAATGTCCAATTTTCTATAGACATAATACCCCTACGGGGTATAAAGAGAGCATTT
>JAAXHI010000433.1:0-2865 GCA_012270875.1 Candidatus Poribacteria bacterium
GAACTCCAACCGAAGCTGGACCTTGAATTTGAAACGCACTTCTCGCTTTTAACGTTAGACACCCTAAAGGAACTGGAGAAATTTGAGCCTTTCGGACAGGAGAATCCAGCACCTCTTTTCGGCAAACGCCGCGTCAAAGTTGCTGAGGGGACACCCAGAACAATGAGCGATGGCAAACACCTGAAGATGTTTGTCACCGACGGTAGCGTGAGACACTGTGCAATCGCATGGGGGGCTGGTGACCAACTCGTCACTGTCAAGCGTCCCAATGTCTTACTGAATGTTGCTTTCGCGCCTCAGATTAACGAGTGGCAAGGCGCCCAATCCGTACAACTCGTCCTTAAAGATTGGGAAGTACTCACTGAAGGTAGGGACATGAATTGGGATGTTTTTCCCAGGCTCAACGATGAATCCTCCGTAAAGATTGCCGACAGGCGTAATACCAAGAAAAAAGACTATCTTTTAAAGTTGCTTCAAAGAGACGAACCTTGTATAATTTATGTGCAGGATAAAGAGATGCTGGACCGTTTGCTCACAAGGCTCCTCCCAGAAAGCATTGAAGGTATTGCGAGGCACGATGAGACAACATCCCGTGCAGAGGAAGCAGCATTACTACAACAACTGGAACGTGGCGAACTCAGGACAATCGCCTCAAGTAGTAGTTTATCAAGTCATGAAGCATTTCCCTTCGTGAAGCACGTCGTTTTTTGTCATCTCACGCCGAGTCCAGACCTCTTTTTCAAGCGATGCGTGCCCGCTTTCGAAACGACAGAAACCTCCTGCCTGCATCTTATTTACGGCGATGCAGATGGAACAGAGATGCGAAATTGGGTCGCTAAAAAGTATCCCGAAAGAACCGAATTACAGCAATTGTACGGGGACATACGTAAAGCCATACAGTCCAACGGAGCGGAGGGATACCCTGAAACAGCAATGTTGAATGGTGCATTGGGGTCTCCCGCAACAGTTGAAACCGGACTTACTATCTTTGAAGAATTGGCGTTTATCGAGCGGTATGGGGAATCAGAACACAGGCTTGTGAAACTCCGTCCCGTCCAGAAAAGTGCTTTATCTCGTTCACCAACTTACTTAAGGGGCGAGTGGATTAAGCAGACGAGTTCCGCTTTCGTGGATTTTCAGTTAAAGGAAAACATTGCGTCTATGTGGGAGCGCATAGCAGATGAGTGTCAAATCCCTGATAATCCAGATTCAAGCATATAATCCTGAGGCAGAAGTCGAACTTCTGGAGCGTTGTTACCGTTTCGCACAAGAGGCGCATGAAGGGCAAAAGCGAAAATCCGGTGAACCTTATTTTTCGCACTGTGCCGAAACCGCTGAGATACTCGCCGAACTACGCTTGGATACGCATACAATCTGTGCTGGACTGCTGCACGATGTCCTCGAAGATACCGGTGTCACTCGCGAAGAGCTGCAAGTCCGGTTCGGTGCTAACATCGCAAATCTTGTTGAGGGTGTCACAAAGATTGGACAATATAGACCGAGTGTTACCTCCCCGGCTTCCGGAGCGACCCCCACAGTTGAGGAGCGTGTGCATCGAAAACGCCAGGCGGAAACCTACCGAAAACTCCTCTTAGCGACAGCCGAAGATATGCGGGTCATCCTCATTAAACTCGCTGATCGACTTCATAACATGCAGACGCTGAAGTTCCTCACCGACGAGAAATGCCAACGCATCGCAAAAGATACATTGGAGATTTACGCGCCGATCGCACACCGATTGGGGATTTGGCGTATCATGAGTCGGCTTGAGGATCTCGCATTCAAGCATCTCTATCCCGACGAATATCGGAAAATTGCCGAGCTCCTGAACCAGAAACTCACTGAGCGTGAAGCCTACTGTGATAAAATGGTGAAAGAGATTCGCCAAGTCCTTGAAAAACGAAGCGTCTACGCCGATGTTCACGGCAGAACAAAGCATATCTATAGTATCTATCAGAAGATGCAACAGAAAGGAACGCCGTTCAGCGAAATCCGAGATCTGGTCGGCCTCCGAGTCCTTGTTAAAACCGACGCTGACTGTTATACCGCACTCGGCGCGCTCCACAGTCAATGGAGTTACCATCCCGACCGACTTCGCGATTGGATCGGTCAACCGAAGAAAAACGGGTATCAGTCGCTCCATACCACGATTTTAGATGACGGTAAACCTGTTGAAATCCAGATCCGCAGTTATCAGATGCATAAGGTGGCTGAGGATGGTATTGCCGCGCATTGGAGTTATAAGGAAGGGGTGCCAACAAGCAAACAAGGACGCTTCATCTTCGCGAGTTATAAGCAGATATTGGAAGACATACAGGAGACACAGGATAGTCCGCATCAGTTCTTAGAATCGATGAAGTTGGAACTTTTTCAAGATGAGGTGTACGTCTTTTCGCCGAAAGGGGACCTCTTTAAACTACCGGCAGGCGCGACCGTTATCGACTTCGCCTATAAAATCCATACAGATGTTGGGCACACATGTGTCGGGGCAGAGGTAAACGGTACCGTCGCACCCATCCGGCGGGTACTTGAGAACGGCGACCAAGTCAATATTCGGACCCAAACAAATGGGAAACCCAGCCGAAGTTGGCTACCGTATGTGAAAACCGGTACGGCGCGGGGTAAAATTAGACATTGGTTCCGTGAAAAGGATAGGGCGGATGCCCTGGAATTAGGTAAGAAATTTCTCGCAGCAGAGTTACAGGTTTCCTATCTTAACGCACGTGATTATCTCAATTCCCCGAAGCTTCTTGATATTGCGAAACAGCTCAAACTCAAAAATCTTGAAGAACTTTTTGTCCGCATCGGCAATGGCGATGAGTCCGCTATCCATGTCGTCAATCTCTTGAAACCTGAGATCCCGAA
>JAAXHI010000433.1:2958-3984 GCA_012270875.1 Candidatus Poribacteria bacterium
GTTAAATGGCCCGAAAAACCGCTTTCTGAAAACGGGAACCTCCCACCTGATATCTATCCCGTCAAAATCCTCGTCGAATGCAGTGATCGTCCCGGAATGCTTGGCGAAATTACGACTGCCATCGCACAGTACAAGGTGAATATCCGCTGTGGAACTTTCCAACCCTCTGCTGTTCATCTTGACGCTACAGCCTCTGACAACTTGACAATAGATGTCACAGGGGCTGAACAACTCGATAAAGTCATGCAAGCGATTCGGCAGTTAAAAGGCGTGCAACACGTCACCCGCATGTCCTAAATCCAATCTATGGCAGTCTCAATCACCGAATTGTGTGGGAATACGCTATACAGCGGCAGGCATTCTTGATATAACTTTGCTTACTTTTCCACTCTTCAGACATTTCGTGCATACACGAATCCGCCTCGGTCCTGCCTCCGTTTGAACCCGAACCCGTTGAAGATTTGGAAGCCAACGTCGCTTTGTGTGCCGAAATGATTTGCTTATCTGGTTACCCGTCATCGGGCGTTTGCTACAAATACTACAGACGCGTGACATCTTGATCTCTGTTAGTAAAAATCTATGCGATTCTGTTTTAATAAAAAAACACAGATTCTTACGGGATTCCTTAGTTCCCTTTACGGACACCGCCGTATCCAACCTGCCTGTACCCAGTGTTGTCTATGCGCGTCATAGAAGATAACAGGCGATTTGCACGCCCCAAGGTTCACGGGACGTGGAGTAACCCTCAAAGTTAGCCCCGAAGAACTAACGCTTTTTACTTTCCGAGTGTCCTCACAATGTCAAGGTTCGTCTCACTCGCGTATGAACCTTTTGGCGTAGCAAAGACGTGGTTTTTGTCAGAGGTGCGTGGTTTTTGCACGGGCTACGCAATGCAGTAGGGCGGATTTGAACCGCCAAAACGCCTAAATCGTCCACCGTTTAACAGCGTTTTATCAAGATTAACATAAAAAAAGATATATTTAGGAACTACTCTTTTTTTCTCTATAAAATGTTGGTTAAACCTAA
>JAAXHI010000456.1:0-5664 GCA_012270875.1 Candidatus Poribacteria bacterium
GGTTAGGAAACCGCACCTACCGGGGATTGAAAGTGTGTATTTATTTTTGGAATTTACTATAATATATCCGTTTCAGAGACCTAAAGGCTCAAAATTCTTCTTGTACGGAATACTCGATTAACTCAACGACCCGATCTTCATTTTGGACCTTGACGATGCCGACACCAGGTGCGAGCCAGACGGTATCCGTTGTTTCTTCTGTTGTGTCCTCTTCGTCTAAGATGCTTGTGGTGATTTTCGACTTATATTGAATTCTGGCAGTGGTTTCAAAATTGCCAGCGGGTGTTTGAACTGCGCCGCCACCAACAACTGCCCCGGTGATGAGGTAGTGTATCTCAAATGGAAGTTTGGCACCACCTAAATCTAAGAAGATAATATCGCCTTTGACCTTCAGATCAAGGACATCCCATTGGAAATTACCGATCGGTGGGATACGGAAAAAAATAAGTTCGTGTTCTGAGATAGCTCGGACCTTAACTTCAACGTTTTCCCCTGGAAATACCTCTGTTTCAAGTGACTCCGCGAAATCGACTTCAAAATAACGATTAATTTCTTCTCCTACAAAGAAAAGCACCCGATTTTGTGTGACACGATAGGACGGCGTTTTTAGATAATCAAAAGGCGCGTCTTCAACGGGCGGATTATAGTCAAAAACGCGATAAACTCGTCCCTGGATAACGCGTTCTTCTGAAACGATCCGTTCCCATTCAACTCCGTTCACTTCCCGATAAACCCACCGGTTACCGACGGCATCGGGATAGTAACTCGGCACCTTTTTTGGTTCTGTGGGTGTAACGACGGTTTCCTCAGTTTCAGAGGTATCGGAGCCACAGCCGGATAGTAAAAGCGTGATACAAAGGAATACGGGTAGAAGTTTTATTAAATCGGTTTTCATGGTTTCCTCCAACATGTTTTACGGGGCATTTTTTATGGTATAGGACTTAGCAAAATTGGTGCCAAATCAATTTTTATCATTTCAGCAGAAAAGATACGTATTTCACACGGTTCGTGTTGATATTAAGCACGGTTTATGTTCAAATCATACATGAATTGTGCGGTTAAAAAATCGCGTGTACATATCCATATTTTTTCGGGGTTTATGCGCTCTGTAAAAAAGTTACCAAATATAAGTAAAAATTACAACTTAAAATCATTAAATACAGAGTTTCATTTTCTACAGAGATGTCATCCCTATGGGATTCAAGAGGTTTTCGCGTAAAATCCGGTTCGGTTAGGAATGCAGATCGCATGAATCAACGGTATGAAGGTTCTCCGTGTGGCATTCACCGGGGTGCGTACACCGCAAAACCGAACCTACCGGACCTGGGGACGAGGCGGTTATTTTTTTTAAATTGGCACTTATGGTGCGGTTCCAAACCGCACCTACCGAGCTTGGGTGTCTACAATTGGGAAGCCAAAAAACCGAAAATTAAATAGCTTTAAAGCAGGAACAAATTATGCTGTAAAAAATGGGGGACTGTGTTATAGTATGCTATGTGATTAGGATAGTCTGTAGAAATCCGTTTGAAAGGCAACTCATTGATTCAGCAACAAGTCCGAGATAGCCTCACATGGCGTGCGGTGTTGATCGGTTTGGCGTGTGCCACTACTGAATGTCTCCTTGCGCCTTATAACGATTACGTCATTCGCAACATATTCCTCGCGGGTGGACACTTTCCTGTTGCTCCCTTCTTCGTCCTGACGATTTTCGTGTTAGGCATCAATGTCCTCTTGAAGCGAGTTCGTCCTGCCTCAGCGTTTTCATCTGGAGAGCTTGTCACGATTTGGTGTATCATGCTCGCGCCAGCAGGCATNNGAGTCGGTGCCGTGGGGTGCGTGGATAGTCCCAATCTTGATGTGGAGTGCTTATGTGCTGGTTATCTATTTCGTGATGATCTGCCTTTCGGTGCTACTCCGTAAACAGTGGGTGGAGTATGAGCGGTGTGCCTTCCCGCTCGTTAAGCTGCCTGTGGAGATGGCTGGCCAAGGCAGCGGTAGCCTCGGTCCGCTTTTTAAGAACAGCGCGCTCTGGTTCGGATTCGCGTTTCCTGTATTTCTGCATACAATGAACGGTTTGCATACGTTTTTTCCGAACACCCCACATATCCCACGCGATTTTTGGCTGAATCAGTACCTCGTCGAACGCCCGTGGAGTGCCTTACGTCCATTCCAGATTGTTATCTTCTGGTCGATGGTTGGATTTAGTTATCTGCTCACCTTGGAGGTATCGTTCAGTATCTGGTTTTTCTTCGTGTTTTACAAACTGCAATGCTTATTAGGGGTAATGCTCGGTTTTCAACTCACTTCGGGGCCGGGTGTGCAGTGGACGGGTAAGTCGTTTAGTGCGGCGCAAGAAGCGGGAGCGTGTTTGGCGTTTGTAGCGATCGCGCTCTGGAAGATGCGGCATCATATTAAGAACATGCTCCAGTTCCGTCCATCGGATGAAGCACTCCCGCATAGCGTTACGATCTTCGGTCTCCTCGGTGGTATCTGTGTGCTCGTATTTTTCAATCACATGATGGGTATGTCTATCATATTCGCGCTCGGTTTCGTGCTGTTTTTGCTTGCGATGTATATTGTGCTGACGTGGCAGGTAATCAATGGCGGTATTCCGTTCATCAATCCTTCGTTTTCACCACAAAGTTTCTTCCTGACGACGCTCGGCACCTCAAAAATTCATCCGTCCACATTGACTTCAATAATGATGCATCCGGTGTGCTTGACGTTAGATCTGCGTGAATTTATGATGCCGAACATCATGAACGGGCTGAAAGCGGCAGACGAGGCACGCGTCAAGCGGCGGCAACTCCTTATCGCTATGGCGGTTGCGATGGTTATTGGACTTGCTGTTTCCTATTATTCTGCGATTAAGATTAGTTATGCCCACGGCGCGCCTTATACTGGTGGCAGTTGGTTTATGCGGCAGCTTGAGGGACTGCTGACAAGCCCGAAGACAAGCACGAATTGGACGAACACCGGATTTATGGTATTCGGGAGTGCGTTCACGGTCTTTTTAATGTGGATGCGTCAAACCTTTGTGTGGTGGCCCCTACACCCACTCGGTTATACGATGCTGAGTTCTTGGGCGACGTTTAAGCTCTGGTTCTCTATATTCTTGGGTTGGGGATTGAAGTTTAGTATCGTGAAATATGGCGGATTGAAGGCGTATCGGACGGCGAGACCTATATTCCTCGGACTGGTTCTTGGGGAGATGACGTGCGCTGGACTCTGGGCAATTATCGGTATGATTACTGGAATTAGCACGGGGTATCGGATTCTGCCAGATTAGGCATTCGTCTGGGAAGTTTTACCTTGACATTTTGAGTGGATACCGCGTATTATATTTGTGAAGTTGGGTTGGTATCTGCTCCATAGAATGTGGTATAATTAATGTGGATTTGGCTGAATAAGCATGTAATGAATCAACACCGAATACGTTCCTGAATTCAGTAAAATTGAACGGGAATTGACTAAAAAATCACACGCAGAAGAACCTTTCAAGGGATGTAAGGAGATACACCAATGAAAACTATTTTTTTCTTGCTTTTCTCAATAACCTTTTGCGCAATCGCTTTGCCAGCTCCCAGTGAATTAACGGTTCAAGACCTTGATAAGATCCGATCGATTGTCAAAGAGGAGATTGAAGATGAAGTCAATCCCATAAAATTAGAAATCTCGTCTATGAAAACTGAAATCTCGTCTATGAAAACTGAAATCTCGTCTATGAAAACTGAAATCTCGTCTATAAAAGAGAATGTTGCCTCACTGAATGGACGGGTCGGTGGGATTGAGAAACAGATCACTTGGCTAATGGCAATAATCATAGTAGCCGTAGGTATCCCACAAATCGTTATAGCATGGCGTAGCAGAAAGGATCGCGAACAAGACAGACGCATCGAAGAACTTGCGCGAGAAATTGAATCACTGAAGCAACAGCAGATTGTAAATCCATAGACAACACCGGTCTATTCGATAATCTATAGAAACCTACAACCGTAAGTAAGCACTATAAAAAATTATGAAAAAACATACCGTTATCTTATCTCTTCTGTTTGTCTTTTGTTCGTTATGCATCGGATTACCTCCCGCTTTCTCCGTGGATTTTATCCAATTAGCGCGTGAATTTGCAGGTAAAGGTTCAACGCAAGGACGATTTAGCAAAGATATACACCTCGCCTTTGATAACCAACACATCTATGTGAGTGATACCGAGAACCGGCTGATTCAGAAGTTATCGGCAACGGGAGAATTTCTATCTCAATTTCCCGAAGCACCCGAATCGCCTGACAATATCCTCCGAAAACCCGGACATCTCGCTGTAGATAGCGTTGGAAATATTTACGTTGCTGATGTGACCGCGCATCACATCGCTGAGACCGCCGATCCGAAAATTTATATGTTCGCGCCGTGTGTCCATAAGTTCAGTCCAGTCGGCGAATTGTTAGACACCTACTTTGTTGATCCAGTGGATGTGCGTCCCAAGGTTGTTTTACCGGGGAACTTTATCATCGACGAAGCCGGGAAAACCGCTTTCGGAATTCAACCGAAAGGACATGACAGGGACCTCCGCGTCGCGCTCAACGCCGAAAATGAACTCTACGTTTTAGACGCGGAACGCGGACGTGTCCATAAGTTCGGTGCCGACGGAGAAAAGTTGGTCGCTTTCGGGAGGTACGGTGCGGGTGCGGGTGAATTTGATACGGATGCCGCGGATATTGTAATTGATAGACGTGGAAACGTCCTTATCGCAGATACCGGTAATCACCGAATTGTGAAGTTTGATCCGATGGGGAAATCGCTTGGGAGTTTCGGTAGAAAAGGGCGCGGTAACGGTGAATTCGTGAAACCGATGGCACTCTCGACACTCCCGACCGGCGAAATCCTCGTTAAAGATGCCAGCCGATTCCGTAGAAAAGTCGGCGGACTCCCGGAGGTTGTCGTGCTTTCACCGACACTGACGCAGCTGACGGAGGGCACGCCGGGTCAAACTGAACTCGCCGACACGATTACGAATGCGACACGCTCACAATATGGTCCGTTTGTCCAGCGTTCTGCAGTGGCTGCTGATACTGCTGCTTTGAACCGGCGCGTCCGTCTGCTTGAAGAGGCAGCCTACAATCGCTACTATGCTGACGAGGAGACGTACGATGAAGATGATGCAGAACTCGCTGAAGAACTGAAACGTACAGATATCCGACTGACGCTTTTTCATAACGTCATTTCACGTATCCAGAAGTTTGATAATAACGGACGGTATATTGGACGGATTGTTTATGAGACGGATCAACTGAGCGAGGAAAAGCATGATCAGACTTTCTTGGATCTCGATGCAGCGGGGTACCTTTATCTACGAGATACGAGTGATTTTACCATCGCGCAGTATTCCATCACAGGGTTTACTGTGAAACCGTCGCACATGAACGGTTTTTATAGCCTTCGTGCTGCTAATCTTTATAACGAGTACTTCGAGGATTATGAAGACATCGATGTTTCAACGGATGTCGAAGATGAACTCAACCAATTGGAGCTGAAAAATCTGTTTGGATGGACGTATAACCTCTCTGAGCGATGGCATTTGACGTTTCTTGATGAATTAACGTACAGCGAGCAGGATGAACGTTACATCACACCTGCGAAGGTGGAGGATAGTTACGATTTTGGGAC
>JAAXHI010000456.1:5674-23965 GCA_012270875.1 Candidatus Poribacteria bacterium
CGGTATAAGGAGTTGAATTTATCGGTTGGACGTGTTGACGGGACCTCTGATTTAACACAGGACGCGCTCTTTCAGGATCTCAATAGGCAACGGCGGGTTGACACCGGGGATGCGAGTTCGACGGTTGTTGAACTCAATTGGGATATCTGGTCTCGGACGAATCTGTGGCTCCGTTATGCGGATCTCAATCCTGCGGAATCGAGTCGCAATTTTATCCGGCGATTTTACGATGTCTCTGGTGATCTCTACGAGGTTTTCGGCAGTCGTAATCAAGCACGTCAGTTCCTCGGCGAGTTGACTATAAAATTTTGAGGTTTTTTGCGAATATGGAGTTTAGAGCACTTAATGCTGATGAGTTAGAGAAGTGGTTGGACCATGTCACGCACGTTTTTTCTGGGGGTCGTCAATATTTTTCTAATCATTGGCAGAACGATCCGTGGCGAGATCCGGAGGGTATCCGTGTTGCGATTGACAACGGTACAATCGTCAGCACGGTTCGTGTTTTTATCCGTAAGATGTTTTTGCACGGTGAGCCGGTAAGTGTAGGTGGGATCGGTGAGGTCAGCACGCACCCCGAATACCGCCGACAAGGACTGGCGACACAACTCCTCAAGGATTCAATTCGGTTCATGGAATCCCGCGATATAGTTATGTCTTCGCTGCACGGCAGCCAACGTATCTATTCGGTTGAAGGGTGGGAGAAGGTGCCGCGCTACTATGCGAAACAACCGTTCGCGGCTAAAAAGCAGGTAAGATGGAATGTCCGTCCAGCCAATTTTGATGATGCAGCCGAAGTCGAGCGAATCGCTGCGCTTTATGATGGATACGCCCGCAAATTCAACGGAACCTTCGTCAGAGATGATATGGCGTATTGGACGGATTGGGTGCGAACTGAATCTCCGGACGCTTGGATTGCTGAAAGCGATGGTAGCATTGAAGGCTATGTTTCTGTTGTCCGGCGTGAAAATCAGTTGAATGTCGAGGAATTCGCTGCTTCGGAAGCAGCTTTTACACGTGAGAGAGGTAAGCAACTTTTTGAAGATATGCTCTCCAATGTTATTGCTCAGTTAGATGCGGAATCGCTTGAGGTTGTGTATCCAGCACCCATCGCAGACGGTTTCAATGCACCTAAGATTGACGAGCACGGCAGTACGATGTATCGCATCAATCAACCCGATGCGCTTTCTAATTCATTCGATTCGATTCCAAGTCTCCTACACAATCAACCGCCATCTTTAGCACAAGGTATCAAGTCACATCACGTCTTTTGGTATACGGATGGGTATTAGAGAGTTTCATTACGGTGGGAGACAACATCAATCACAATCTCATTCTTAAGTGCGCGTGCAGCATAGGATAATACTGCCCGAATACTTTCTTCAGTTAGATCTGGGTAGTCTGCAATGATCTCCTGATTGGACATGCCGCTTGCCAATAACCCCAATATGTGTTCGACGCTGAGGCGTGTGCCTTCAACAATCGGTTTTCCGCCAAGGATTTCTGGATTAGCAACTATTCTAACCATGATTTTTACCTCTCTATGAAAAACATTTGTTAACTATAGTTTACCAAAATTTGTAGTTCATATCAAATTGTTTTGCTGAATTATAGGATCATTTAATGCCAGTTCTCCTTAGATGCCGCCCCTACGGGGCTTGGGTCTGTGAGGTGGCGCTTTTCTACAAAGATGACATCCCTACGGGATTCAAGAGGTTTTCGCGTAGAATCCGGTTCGGTTGGAAACCGCACTATAGGTGTCAATTTAGGGATCTTTCCGTTAATTTTTGGTCGTAGATCTCAGCAGATGACATCCCTACGGGATTCAAGAGGTTTTCGCGTAGAATCCGGTTCGGTTGGGAATGCAGATCGCAACCCCCCTTGATCCACCCTTATCAGGGGGGCAGGCGTGTACGCCGCAAAACCGAACCTACCGGTCCTGGAGTCTCAGAGTCCGCGTAAAAAATGGAAAACTAAATAACTCTGGCTGACTTACCTTTTGATCCGCCACAAAAAGTTTGACTTCTAATCTGGCACGGTATATAATCGTTTCTGTGATAAAACTGTGAATTTCATAGCCATCTCGTTTTCGGTTTTTCGTTGTTTGAAGTTATAGGGAGGATATGGACATGGCGAATCTACGTGTAGGGGTTATTGGTTGTAGCGGTATCGGTACGACGCATGCATCAGGGATAGTGGGTCTGCCGAATGTTGAATTAGCCGCGGGCTGCGATTTTGTTCAGAGTACGTTAGATGCTTTCAAAGAGAAATATCAGGATAACTGGGGGAACATCTCTCTGTATACTAACCACCAGGAGATGCTCGCTGCTGAGAATTTGGATGTCGTGACAGTGGCGACTTCTGACCATCGACACGCCGACCTCGTTGTTGACGCGGCGAATGCTGGTGTAAAAGGTATCTTCTGTGAGAAGCCGATGGCGACGAGCGTTGAAGATGCGGACAGGATGATGGAGGCAACTGAGCGAAATGGCACGATTCTGTCGATCGACCACACCCGCCGGTGGCAACCGTTGTGGCGGCATACGCATGATGTGATTGTCGGCGGTGGACGGATCGGAGATGTCCAATATGTCATCGGTACGTTAAGCGGCGGTCGTGCAATGCTTTTCCGCAACGGGACACATCTCGTTGATGCTATCTGCTATTTTGCTGACTCGGATCCAGAGTGGGTCTCTGCGGAATTGGAAGATGGTTACGAGGATTATAACCAGTATAAAGGTGATGGTGGACATGTGCCAGCAACGGAGCCATCTGCGCATGGATATATCCATTTTGCAAACGGTGTGCGCGGCTATTATGCTGGTGGTCCAAAGACGACGCTCTCTGGATTCCGTGTAGAGATTGTTGGGACCAACGGTTATATCCTCATCAGTGATAGAGGGGCAACACTCCATCAAGATGATGCTGTTGAGACGATTGAGGCACCCTCATGGGATATGACGGGTATCCCTGCTGGGGTCCGAGAGTTAGTAGGTCTTGTCGCGGAGGGTGGGCAACCCGTTTCACCTGGGAGTGAGGGTTACAAAGTTGTCCAGATTATCATCGGCTTCTTAACCTCGCAGCAGCGTGATAATGGGAAGGTCAAACTGCCGTTGTCTGGCGATTAGTTCTCATCGCCTTTTAAGACAATCGCGTTTTCTGGTGTCCATTGTAGATAGACGGTGTCGCCGCGTTGAAAGCGGTGTGTGTCTCTTGCGCCTGTGTTCTGTTGATGGGTGATGAGTGGTGTCGGGTAGTCGGTCTGCACGGTGTATTGTAGCGTCGTACCGAGATAACTTTCGTCCTGGATTACGCCGCGTAAGAAATTGGGGACATCAGGGTCTGGGGTCGTCTGTAAGTCAAAACGCTCTGGACGAATCGCTACAGTGACAGATGTATTCGGTGGCACATCGTTGTTTGGCGTGCAGATAATTTTAAGCGGGGGTTCTGTTGTCAGCGTGATTTCATTCTCGCTGATAAGTGTTCCTTCAAGGAAGTTGGAGGTGCCGATAAAATCGGCGACGAAACGGTTCTGCGGTGAATCGTAGATTTCCGATGGCGTTCCGACTTGAAGGATTTTCCCTTCGTTCATTACTGCAATGCGATCCGACAGTGCTAACGCTTCGCCTTGGTCGTGCGTAACGTAGACAAACGTAATGCCGACTTTGCGTTGCAGTGCTTTGAGTTCCAATTGCATCTGTTTTCGGAGTTTCAGGTCGAGTGCGGAGAGCGGTTCGTCTAACAACAGAATGGTGGGTTCGTTGATTAACGCCCGCGCGAGTGCTACGCGCTGTCTCTCGCCACCAGAAAGTTCACTCGGTTTGCGGTTACCGTATCCGGGCAGCTGAATCAAATCTAATGAACGTTCAACGGCATCTGAAGTTTCTGCTTTAGATGCCTTTCTCATTTGCAGTCCGAAGGCGATATTCTGTGCGACTGTTTTGTGTGGGAACAGTGCGTAGTTTTGGAAGACGGTGTTGACTGGACGGCGATAAGGGGGTGTTTCCGCCATCAATTCACCGTTGATGTAGACTTCTCCCGCGGTGGGATAGACAAACCCGCCGATGATGCGGAGCGTTGTTGTTTTTCCACACCCGCTCGGTCCGAGCAGCGAAAAGAACTCGCCACCTTCTATCTGTAATGACACGTCATTGACTGCGATCGTGTCGCCGAAATGTTTTGTTACGGATGTGAGGGTGATCTGTCCTGCCGTCATTTTTTTAAATGTTAGGTTTCGCTCCGATTTTTCCGCGGGTTTCCATCAGATGTTGTGCGTTACCCGCTGACAGATAACGATGTTTTCTTCGTGCATCGTCGTAGCGGTTGCACCGGCGACATTAGAAGGACTGTTCTTTTTCGGCATCCGCTTGTTTGGTATGTTCCTGACGATGGTCGTCTTATGCGTAAAACCGTGCTGACGAAAAGCATCAACAACGAATTCGTCAGTTGGCAGCATAACGCCTTTAACTTGGCGATTCCCAACAACATAGCAGATTGTGGCGCGCTGTGAAAGTACTTGAGCGATTGAATTGATGCTACTACCAAGATCAATGTAAAACGCTGAAACCTCTTCCGCTCGCTTTTCATCGACTAAACGGATTTTGTCAATGGCAGGTGCTATCACGGCGTTCGTCAATGCTTCCTTTGAATGTTGTCC
The DNA here is from genome assembly GCA_012270875.1 of Candidatus Poribacteria bacterium. GTDB lineage: Bacteria > Poribacteria > WGA-4E > WGA-4E > WGA-3G > WGA-3G. The sequence goes on from JAAXHI010000456.1 coordinate 10,329, forward strand.
ACCCATTGCGAGTTTGTCGATTTTGCGAGCGTTCGGTAGACCTATCCATTCCGCTGCGAGTCGCGAGAATTGTCCATACGCTACTGTCGTGTGTGAATCTCCGTAGGGCGGTGATGTAATCACTATATCATAACCACCGAGTGGGCGCGGCATCGGGAATTCACCTTGGACTGTATTTGCATCGGATACCGATACCTCTACACTTTTCCGTTTTTCGAGGAACGCTGCCAAACCGTGCCGGTTTCTGCTGAGTTTCTTGCTGAAGATACCAAACACGTCTGGTTTGAAACCTTCAAGTTTTTCGGCAGGCATGCGGTATAATTTAAACTCCCCGTTTCGCGTGTAGGAGACTTCTCGAACAGTTTCCGAAAAAGCGACGAATATAAAGTTCCGGACGGCTTCATCTTCTATCTTGTTAATCCAATCACGGAGATAGGCGAGACATCTAATCGCCTCTTCGGAGAACCAATATGCCAGATTGAGGATGTCAGGGATCGGCGCGTCCGGGATCTTGCCTTCTTGAAATTCAATCTGAAAAAGATGATCGTTTAACCTGTTTAGCGTCTCGTCCAAAGTGGGTAGGCAAATCGGAGTTGACTTTGCAGTTGCTATCAGACGGACGAGCGGATTAATGTCGCATCCGACACTGTGCATGCCGAATAGGGATGCTTCAACCAAAGAGGTACCGGTGCCACAGTACGGATCAAGGAGCCAGCCGTTTTTTGTTCCATACTCTTTAAGAAGTTTCCGCGCGATTTGTGGGATCATCATCGCCGGATAGGTATGGAAGCAGTGGGTATATTCTTTGGTATTAGTATTCTGAAGATCCCAGGTTTCGTCTCTGTACTTCAGGTTTGCTGCATGCATCTCTAAGAATTTTCCGTTCAAATGTATTAAAGTATTAGAGTTCAAGTTCTATCGTCACTTCTTTGGATAAATCTGCACTAATTTTTGTAACAGCTGGTTTGATTTCTACTGCTGACCTTTTAACTTTCGCGTCTATACCAAATTTGCGATTTAAGGATTCAATTTCCAATACCTGAGAATCAGTATTATTAAATGGGCTCACAACAACTTCCTTAATCAAAGAATTAATATCTACAGGACAGCGCACTCCTCCTCCAGACAAATCTGTATTCAATATTGAAGCATGTTTTTCATACGATAACTTAATATTTTCCCAAACTTGAAAAATTAAATTTTCTACCTTTGTCATATTCTGAGGAGAAAAATTAGTAGTATCAAAAATATATGGTAAGTTGAATCTTTGCTCCGCCCCTAAATGAAGTTGAAGGACAACTCGTAATTCTCTTTCATCCGCATATTCTAACTGTTTATGGAAATAACGATCTGAACCGACAGGCTCTATATAATTTCCGCGTGAAATATATTTAACATCCCCTGTTTCAATGAAAACTTCATAACCATTGTCTGGATCAATACCGTGTTTTTCTTGAAATATATCGGAATGTTGGTACCCTTCAGCATTTATCCCTAAACTACCTGCCAGGGACGATAGATCAGATTTGATCATTACGCCACTGTCCGCTGCATACATTTTCCACATCGGCATTGATTCTATATCACTTTGGTGCCAACAACTGACAAAGGTAAATTCTCGTAAAAAATCATGGTAAAGTAAAGGTTCAAAAGTCTCTAAAAACTCTCTTGCAAGAGTTTCCGGTTGTAGAGACTTCGCAGTTATCCGTCCCAATCTTGCCGTTTGCTTCTCTATTAATTTATCCGTAGGTATATGCCCTAACGAACCTTCATACGGATCTCCTAAATTAGTATAGCGAGGAAAGAACAACGTCCCTGTAGATAGCAAATTATAATATTTTCCAATACTCATATACCTTGTCAATTTCATCCAGCAAACCCCATTGGTTAGTCAAGCGAATTTTTAGATAAACCCGTGTCATGGTCTACTGTCTGTTTAAGTTCTGAGTTTGAGAAATGATTGCCATCAGGGGATTCATTATAGTTTCGAGTAAACTTAGTAATGTGAGTCCTTAAAAATTTGCGGTAGTTGGAGCTTGCAAAAATGTTAAAATGGATTTCCAACTCATTTTCCTTAGCGAAAGACCAAATATGCGGATCATTTAGATTAAGCGACATTTCCATGCCCTCTATAATGTCAACCTCTAATTTGTCATCCTTACTATTAGGATACGTAATTCTGACGTTTCTATTTGGTGTTAATAGAAATAAACCAAAACTTTTCAAGTCATCAAGTGAAAATTCTCCAGAACCAGAGCGCGGTTGAACCTTATATTCATCACCGGTAGATTCACTCAATTTTTTAGCAATATCAGCAGCAGTGCTAATATTGAGTTTAACATTAGTTGATACTTTAACCCTTAGCATATTATCCATACGTGCTGATTCATGTTCATCATATTTTAGTTCGGGATATTCTGCGAGAATCTGCTTGAGTTTCTGAATGAGTTCTTGATTTTCTGATAACTTCACAATAAACTCCTTTCTAAAAATTTTGGAGTGCTTTAATCCGTTGACAAAACCCGCGTCAAGATTTGGTTTACGAGTTGTGGGTTTGCCTTTCCGCGAGTGGCACGCATTACTTGTCCTACGAGGAATCCGATTGCTTTCTTTGTTCCGTCGCGATAGTCCTGCGCTGGGCCGGGGTTCTCCTCTATAACCTGTAAGACGATGGCTTCTATCTCTGAGGTATCCGTAATCTGCGCTAAACCCTTTTCAGCGACAATCTCCTTCGGCATTTTGCCTGTCTCAAAGGCATCGTCAAGCACGGATTTGGCGATTTTGCCGCTGATGGTTGCATTGTCAATCAGTTGGATGAGCTCGTTGAGGTGCGGGGGTGTAATCTTTGAATCTTGGATCTCAATTTCTGCTGTGTTGAGGAGCCGGGTGAGATCACCCATAATCCAGTTCGCACAGGCAGTCGGTTCACCGCTAAGTTGGGCGGCTGCGTCGAAGAATTCTGCGAGGTGGCGGGTAGCCGTCAGGAATTCGGCGTTTTCAGCGGAGATGCCGTAATCTGTGATAAAACGTTTGCGGCGTGCTGAGGGGAGTTCTGGAAGCGTCGGTCGGATTTCTTTAATCCAGTCATTACTTATCTGGACATGAACGAGATCGGGTTCGGGGAAATAACGATAGTCATCTGCTTCTTCTTTGCCTCGCATTGCCACAGTTTTACCAGTGCTTGCGTCAAATAGGAGCGTTTCTTGGACGACCTCTTCGCCGGCATCTAAAATCCTTGCTTGCCGTTTCACTTCATACTCCATCGCATCAATCAGTTCCTGAAACGAGTTTTTGTTCTTGATTTCCGTCCGCGTGCCTAACTCTTTACTGCCCTTGGGACGTAGCGAGAGGTTCGGTTCGCATCGCAGGCTTCCCTCTTCCATGTTACAATCGCTGACTTCGATATATTCCAAGATTTCCTTGACAGCGCGACAGTAGGCGATGGCTTCTTCGGGGGAATGTATCTCCGGTTCACTCACAATTTCGAGGAGTGGCACCCCGGCACGATTGAAATCCATGAAACTACGGGTCGGATCGCCTGTAACTTCGGCATGGATGGATTTTCCAGCGTCCTCTTCTAAGTGGATTCTGCGGAGCGCGACGGTACGAAGGTCTCCATTAAATTCAAACGTTACCTGTCCGCTTTGACACAACGGGATGTCGTATTGTGAGATCTGATAGTTTTTCGGTAGGTCTGGGTAGAAATAGTTCTTCCGATCAAATTTGCTGGAAGCCGTGATTTCGCATCCCATGGCCAAACCGGCGCGGACTGCAAACTCTACGGCCCGTCTGTTAACAACCGGTAGTGTTCCCGGCATCCCTAAACAGATGGGACAGGTACAATCATTCGCTGCGGCACCGAAAGTGTAAGCACAGTTGCAGAAGAGTTTGCTGTCTGTACATAATTCCGCGTGGATTTCTAAACCGATAACTATTTCATATTTTTCCATTTTTTTAATAATTCACCAAGTGTTCGATAAGGCAAGTTTAGCATGAATGCCCCACGCCGTAGATCCGCAATGAACGTTGTTCATTGCTAAAGGTCTTCGTTGGGGCATTGTTTATAACAGCGTGCTCCGTATACCGAGTTGGCTATGGTTGTGCAGATAATTCGTTGACAACGGCGACGTTCGCTTCCACTTCGCTCTCCGAAGTCATGCCGATAGTCATTGCGTGGACACAAGGGAGGCTCATCACGAATTCGATTGCCTCGCGTTGCTGTTCTGCGTCTTGCGCTAATTTCCCCATGCCTAAGACTTTCATGCCGTAAATACCCTTGCCAGCAAACGCCATCTGTTCCATCGTTCGGATGACATCCGCGGGTGATGCATCCATGCTAACACCGGCGTGATTAATTCGCGCTAAGACGACATCGACCCACTCCGTCATGGCAGAGGTCTGGAACGCGCCGTAGTCGTGGCAAGACACGCCGTGCGCACGAATTAAGCCCTGCTCCTTACAACGGACGAGTGCTTCCATTGCATCTGGGTAGCGTTGTGGCCAATCTACTTGTGTGAGACAGTGGAGCAGCACAATATCCACATAATCAGAGCCGATTTCTTTGAGAAACCGCTTCACGTCTGCTTCGACGGTCTCCCGCGTGCGGGACGTTGTCTTTGTAGTGATCGTGACACTTTCTCGCGGCAGCTGCTGAAGTGCTGCTTTGACATGCGGATGGCTTCCGTATTGATCAGCGGAATCCCAGAACGTTACGCCTTTTTCGTGTGAAAATAGCAAAAGGTCTCGGAATGTTTCAAACCCCAAATCCGTCTGATTTGAACGACCATTCCAACCATTCGATCCGGTACCTATTGAAAGCCGTGAAACATTTAAACCTGTTTGCCCAAGTGCTACAATTTCCATTAGATTCTTCTCCTTACTTCTTGAGATTTACTTCCAATCTATAGTGGACTTTAGCATTAATAAGACACTCCAAAACCGGTGCGGTTAGGAAACCGCACCTACCGGGGGAGGAAGCATCCTTTTATTTTTACAATTCACTATAAATCCTGCGGTCCGTTAAGTCCACATTAAGTGTAACATAACAACCCGAAATTTGGCAAGAGATTTCTGTTGTTCGTGAACACAACGATCACTGTTTACTTTTTTTGTTGCTTTTCGCTGGTAATGAACGTTACAATTGAAATAGGAATAGGAAATCCATCATCTTTCCATCATGGTGAAATATAAAATATGTAGACTTTTTAGAGGGCAACATTCCTTTTTTCTGCTGATGAGGTCTATAAATCGTGTTATATTTTGCTGTAAATCTACGCGAACTAATATCAGAAGGAGAAAAAAAGGTTGAAATGGAATATATAAAATTCCGTAGCAGAAACCGAATTCAGTCCCGCCAAAAAGCGAATCCAGACAATCTATTAGATTCTATAATAATCCATAAATTTTTTTGGGGTTTGCTTGTACTGATTTATAGCTGCTTTGTAGTAGGAACATTGGTTTCCGCGGATGAAGTGCGCAGCGAAGCATGGCGAGAAGCCTTTTCGCTTGTTGACACAGGGAACCGCAGACGCGCAGTTTCAAAACTGGAAAGTTTATTGAAAACTGACTTGCCTGAGTCGGAAAAACTTAAGATACATCATGCGCTCGGATACAACTATGAGAAGCTGCGGAATCGCCCGAAAGCCGTTGGGCACTACGCGCGGGTCGCTACATTGAGTTATCCTTTGGCAGATTGTGCCGTTTATCGTCTTGCTCAGCTTTATGAAAGTATGAATAATAGAACAAGTGCGATAAAGTGGTACAGGCGGCTTGCCGAGAACTATCCGACGAGTTTTTACGTTTTAGAAGCAAAGTGGTCTTTAGCGCAGCTTCACCTTGAACAGAAAGCGTATGAAACAGCCAAACCGTACGTAGCGGAACTCGTCAAAAAGCCGCAATATGCCAGAGAAGCAGCCTTCGTCTTAGCACGCTGTAATGAAGCGTTAGGCAATGTTTCTGCTGCATTTGATGCTTATCGTGAACTGATTAAGAAAAAACACGGATATACTGTTGCTGAAGATTCACTTGGTAGGCTGAAACTGTTGGTCAGAGGAAATAAATCGCTGAAATTGACTCCTATGGATCGGATCAATTGTGGTTTGGTGTTTTATTCAAATAGACAGTGGCAGTCTGCTGTTAGAGAGTTTGAATTAGTACCCAAAACTGCGGATTTGCCCCTACGTGCGCAGGCACTTTACCTCATCGGACGGAGTTATCAGGGACGCAAGTGGCCGAATACAGCGATCAAAAAGTTTAATGGTGTCATCGCGCTGGGTGGAGAAAATGAATATATAGCGCGCGCGACCTATCAGATTGCACAATGTCATAGGCAAAAAGGACATCTGAACACCGCAGCCAGCCGACTTGAGAACTTCGTGAAGACCTATCCTTCGGATGAGTTGGTTGACGATGCGCTTTACGATATAGCACAAATCCGAGAAAAACAAGGAAAATCGGAATTAGCCCTTGATGCCTATTCGCGTTTAACCAACGTAGCACCGAAAAGTCCATACGCCGATCTCGCAGCGTGGCGAACGGGTTGGAAACGTTTTGATGAACGGCGTTATGAGGAGAGTTACAACGCTTTTAAAGGATTGAAAGAGCACTTCCCTGGAAATCGCTATGCCATGGGTGCGCATTTCTGGATGGCGAAGATACGGGAACGTCAAAACAGACCTGCGCTTGCCCGAAAGCTTTATAAAGAAGTGGCAGAGGCGCGCTATTGGTACTATTCCGCAAGAGCAAAATCAATTTTGGGTATTACCGGTTCCGAATTGGAGCCGAAAGCCGTTCAAGATACGGAATTGCCGGTCCGTGAGGGGTGTCCGTCACAAGTGCCGATGTTGATGGAACTTAGGCTTTATGAAGACGCTATTTCACAATTAAATCAGCATATTAACACGGCTTCTCTCTCTGAGCGCAAGTGTTTTTATGATCTGATTACGTGTTATGAAGGTCTCGCGATGTACGATAAGGCGCGGAAGGTAACTGAACAGTCGCTGGATAGCACTGCTTTCGCAAATGCGACACGTGCCGATTTGGAGAAACTCCACCACAAACTTTATCCGCGTTACTATGCCGATAGCGTTGAGAAGTATGCCAAGATGTATAACGTTGATACGTTCTTAATAGCCGCTATGATTCTCGAAGAGAGCCGATATAATGCTGAGGCAGTGAGTTGGGCAGGTGCGATTGGGTTAATGCAGATTATGCCTGCTACTGGACGAGAGCTCGCTGGGAAACTCAAGATCCGACGGTTCCGTACTTCGATGCTTAAACAACCCGATATTAATATTAGGATGGGTACGAAGTATATCGGCGAACTCAATTCATGGTTTGATGGCAATATGATGCACGTCATCGGTGCGTATAATGGCGGTCCCGGACGGATGGAGCGATGGTTGTCAACAAAGAATATTAAGGATATTGATGAATTCGTTGAGAAAATCACTATCCGCGAGACGCGGCTCCATATCAAGAAAGTTATCAACAGTTACGATAATTATATCGAAATCTATCGAAAGACCGATAAACCGCCGGCGATAAATTCGGCAACGGAGCTAAAACAGCGACGCTTGGAGGGTTTTTAAGCGGTTAGGACTTACGCAATCCGTCCTTTAAACCCCCTAAATCCCCCTTATCAGGGGGACTTTAAGACGGTAATTTCCGTCCTTTAAACTCCCTAAATCTAAACCCCCTAAATCCCCCTTATCAGGGGGACTTTAAGGCGGTAATCGTTAGAGAGGGACCATTTCGAGAGGGTTGTCTCGCGTAATGAGAACACGTTGTTGCCAATTGGGATCGTCTGGTGTCGGAAAATCGGCACGGTAATGGGCACCACGACTCTCTGTTCGGGTAAGCGCAGATTGCGTTATCATCAAGGCGACATTGAGCATGTTAACGGTTTCAATAGTCGCTACGTCTTTTATCTCTGAGCTTGTTAGCACATCTTCTAAATTTGCCGTTAAGTCTTGTAATTCGGCGAGGGTTTCTTGTAAGCCTTCGCCGTTTCGTTCGATGCTAACATTTTCCCAGAGTGTCTCTCGGATCGCATTTTTCGTGGCTTCTGTATGGGTTTCCGCTGGGGCATCAGTAGGCGGTGCAAGCGATGTACCGACGTTACTGGGGACGGGTATTTCCGGTGGATGGGTGGGTTGTGATCTGGCAAATGCTGTGGCATTTGTGCCAGCACGGGCACCGTAGACGAGACATTCAAGCAGCGAGTTGCTTGCCAGACGATTGGCACCGTGAACGCCTGTACACGCCACCTCTCCACAGGCATAAAGCCCATTGAGATTTGTTTGTGTATCCGTATTGGTACGGATGCCTCCCATCATAAAGTGTGCCCCCGGACGAACAGGGATTAAATCGACGTTAATATCTAATCCATAGCGTTTTGTGGTATCCGAGATAGTAGGAAACCGCTCAAGGATAAAGTCTTTGGGTTTATGCGTAATATCGAGGTAGACGCAAGGAAACCCTGTCAAGTCCATCTCGATTTGGATAGCACGGCTAACGACATCCCGGGGCGCGAGTTCGCCTTTCTCGTGGTATTTCTCCATAAAACGTTCGCCGCGGATGTTCAGGAGTTTACCGCCTTCACCCCGGACGGCTTCGGAGATCAAGAAGTTGGGTGCGCCATCTAAGAAGAGTGTTGTTGGATGGAATTGGACGAATTCCATGTCCATCATTTCGCAGCCGGCACGCCATGCTGCAGCGAATCCGTCGCCAGTTGCTACTTTGGGGTTAGAGGTACACGGGTAAATACGTCCGAGTCCGCCAGTGGCGAGGATCGTGGCTTTGGCGCGAATACAGACGATCTGATCCTCTACAACTGCAGTAACACCGTAGCATGTGACACCCTTTTCGCGTCTATCTGGCACATCTGCATCCGTCAGTAGGTCAATAGCGAATGTATCTTGCAGGACGTGGATACGCGCCGTGTTGAGTACACGCTGAATGAGGACATCCGTTGTTTCCCGTCCTGTTGCGTCCCCTTTATGTACAATCCGACGACGGCTATGGGCGGCTTCTTGTGTAAAACGCGGCAGCGTTCCTTCCCAGTCGAAGTTTGCGCCCCAATCTAACAGTTCCGCGACGCGCGGGATGCCTTCAGATACCATCATCTCAACGGCTTTCACATCACAAAGCCCTGCACCGGCAGCAGTGGTATCTTTTATGTGTAAAGCGATCGTATCATCAAGGTTCATGGCAACAGCGATCCCGCCTTGGGCATAGTGCGTGTTGCTTTCTGTCAGTATGGTTTTGGTAATTAAGGTTACATCGGCGTGCTCACTTGCAGCGAGGGCAGCGCGTAATCCAGCAGCACCGCTGCCGATGATCAGTATATCGGTATCCCATTCTATAGACATATTACCCCCTTACAGGGTAAGGAAGAAAAGTGAGGCACAAACCGCTCCTGGAGATCGTCAAAAGTAGATTTTTTCTATTGAACGGCACGGCGAAGCGTGCCGACTACCTTCTATTGTGTTGAGATTTTAGGTGCGAAATTTTCACGAACCGGTACAACTTTGCCCGTACCTGTAGCGATGAGAGTGCCATCGCTGAGCGTAACCTTTGCTTTTGCTTCGATTAACCTTTTGGAAACCTTAGTACGCTCTGCCAAGACATGGAGTTTCACAGCAGTTGGTGCCGGATTACGAAAGCGGACTTCGAGCTGCGCCGTTACTGCGGGCTGATCAAAGGTGCCTATTCCGACGTAGGTAATCGCTTCATCTAACAGGGTACTGAGGATGCCGCCGTGTAGAATGTTTGCCCAACCTTGCAAGTGTTCGGCGGGTGTGCATTCAATGCGCACGGATGCCCCATTATCTATAATTTCAGGTTTTACCTGAAAGCCGAATGGGTTTTTCATACCGCAAACAAAGCAGTTATCATTGTTTTCAATCGCCATTTTCACTTCCTGATTCAGTCAGCATTGCGAGGCTTCGTGCTAATTTTTCTTGTTCAATCAGCAGCCGTTCAAGTTGTGCTCTCTTTTGGTCAACAACCTTTTCTGGTGCGCGCGCAACAAAGTTCGGGTTATCCAATGTCTTCTGCGCCGCCATTACATCCTTCGTAGCCTGCTGATGGCGTTTACTGAGCCTCGCCTGCTCAGCATCCAGATCTATAACATCTGCGAGCGGGATATAGATAGCGAGTTCTCCGATAACCGCTTCAGCTGCAGCGGGGGGTTTTTGCAAAGATTCAGCGATCGTGATATTTGCCACCCGTGTGAAAGCCGGTAAGTACTGTCCTAAATACGTTTCGAGACGTTCACGGACTTCCGTGTTCGGCGACTGGATATAGACCTCAACAGATGCGCCAATCGGGACATTCAACTCGCCTCGGATGCTCCGAATGCTCTCAATCACTTCCGTGAGCGTTGCCATCGTGGCCTCTGCTGTTGGATTTTCGGTTTTCGATTCGGGCCAGGGTGCGATTGTCACGGAGGTCTCGCCTTGGAGATCAGCAGTGGCTCCGTTTTGTAGCAGTTGTTGCCAAATTTCTTCAGTCAAGAAGGGCATGAACGGATGCAGGAGCCGCATTGTCTGTTCCAAAACGTCGGCAGCTACCCAAAGTGCTGTGGGTTCGTCTTGAGCGATCCGCTGTTTGGTAAATTCCAGGTACCAATCACAGAATTCATGCCAGAGAAAGGCATAAAGTGTTTGTGCTGCTTCGTAGAAACGGAAGTTTTCGAGGGCATCGGTTGTTGTTTTAATGGTATAGCTGAGGCGGCTCTGTATCCACGCGATTTCAAGCGTTTCTTGATGGGTTTCTATCGCCTCTGTCCGCGAAGGTATCGGATGTTTCTCTAAATTCATCAGGATGAACCGGGCAGCGTTCCAGATTTTGTTGGCGAAACGTCTGCCTGATTCAATCTGGGACTCTAAGAGAGCGACATAAGGGTTTGGCATGCTGGCACTGGCAAGTGCGAAGCGGAATGCATCCGTTCCGTAGGTGTTGATTGTCTCTAACGGGTCGATGGCGTTCCCTTTCGATTTGCTCATTTTCTGCCCTTTTTCGTCGGCGACAAGTCCATGCAAATAGACGGTACGGAACGGCACCTCATCCATACATCCGAGTCCTAACATTATCATTCTTGCGACCCAGAAGAAAAGAATATCCCAACCGCTCACAAGAACAGAGGTTGGATAAAAAGTTTTCAGTTCTTCCGTCTCTTCTGGCCAGCCCATAGTAGAAAAGGGCCACAACCCTGAACTAAACCAAGTATCTAAGACATCTTCTTCTTGATGGAAGTCAGCTGCGCCACACTCACATTCCTGTGGTGCTTCCATTGCGGCGGTAACTGCGTCGCATGCGTTACAGTACCATATCGGGAGTCGATGTCCCCACCAGCGTTGCCGCGAAATGGGCCAAGGTTCGATGTTCTCCATCCAATGGTAGAAGCGATCGGTTTCACGTTCAGGAATAAACTGGACTTCACCTTTTTGGGTTGCTTCTATGGCGCGTTGTGCGAGTGGACGGACGTTCATGAACCATTGTAGTGATATGGCAGGTTCAATGATCGTGCCGCACCGGTCGTGATGTCCAACGGCGTGGCGATGCGGTACGATTTTGACGAGATAGCCCAGATGCTCCAAATCTTCCACGACCTGTTTGCGACAATCCCATCGGGATAAGCCGACATATTTTTCGGGTGCCGCTTCGTTGATATGCGCGTCTTGCGTGAAGATTGTACGTTGTTCGAGTTCGTGCCGCAAGCCGATTTCATAATCGTTCGGATCGTGTGCGGGTGTTACTTTGAGTGCGCCGGTACCAAATTCTCTATCTACATATACATCAGCGATTATTGGGATTTCTCTGTCACAAAGCGGTAGGAGCGCGGTTTTTCCAATGACGTGTTGATACCGTTCATCGTCGGGGTGTACAGCGACAGCGGTATCGCCTAACATTGTTTCGGGGCGCGTCGTGGCAATTTCGAGGACAACATCGGTATCTTTCACTGGATAACGGATGTGGTAAAAGTTCCCGTCTACCTCAATGGGTTCCACTTCAAGGTTGCTGACAGCCGTGTTACACTCTGGACACCAATTGACCATATAGGTATCTCGGTAGATAAGTCCCTGATTATAGAGTTTAACAAAGGCGGTGCGAACGGCCTTCGATAACCCTTCGTCAAGTGTAAAACGCTCCCGTTCCCAATCGCAAGAACAACCGAGTTGTTGGAGTTGTGAGACGATGTACCCAGCAGATTCGGCTTTCCATTGCCACATGCGTTCGATGAATTTTTCTCTGCCGAGTTCGGTTCTACTGGTGCCTTCCTCAGCGAGTTTTCGCTCCATAATCAATTCAGTGACGATACCAGCGTGATCGGTGCCAGGCATCCAGAGCGCGTTATAGCCTTGCATGCGCCGCCAACGGATCAGACAATCTTGGAGCGTATTATCGAGCGCGTGTCCGATATGTAGGCTACCCGTGATATTCGGCGGCGGGATCACAATTGCGTAAGGCGGTTTGTCGGAAGTTGCCTCGGCGTGGAAGTAATCGTTTTTCTGCCAAAATTGGTCCCATTTCCCCTCAATCTCTTGAGGGGCATAGATTTTCGGAAGATTGGTCATTTTTTCGTTGTCAGTTATCAGTTGTCAGTTATCGGTTAAGAGATTTTCGTTTATAGTAAAACCTATAGTTAATCTCTCACTGCGAGGCAACTCTCAAACAGTCTGAATNNTTTATTTATGGGCTTCACTATAAAAACAGTTTCCTCTTGTAACTGATAATCGATAACCATTCCTCGTATTTACAGTTGTTGGTCAAGGTTAAGGGTCGTCTGTAACAATTGATCGATGCCCTGACATATTCCAAGTGGGTGGAGATCGTTACAAAGAGACCTCTTAACTGAAAACCGATAACCGATACGCCTTAGGCAAAGAGTGGCTCTACCCACCCATACGTCCCTTGCGTCATTTCATAAAGGAGGTTAATCTGTCGCGTCTCGGCGTTTAAAAACATCAAGAACGCGGTATCTGAGGCGTAGAGTTCCGTTGCGGCTTCGGCAACAGTCATCGGTTTTGATGCAAATTTTTCTTGTGTTGCTACGATGACGGGTGCTTCAGGTGTATCAACTTCTATCGGTGTTGCGCCATCGTCCGGATTGAGTTGTGCTACCACCTCACGATGTGGGGCGTTATGGCGGCGATCTTTTACCCGGTCTTTGTATCGACGGATCTGAGTGACGATCTTGTCTGTCGCGCTGTCTAATGCGGACAACACCTCATCTGTTTCGCTTTTTGCGAAGAATGATACGCGGGGTGCTGTCACTATCATCTCAGCATCAAACCGATGCTTTTCAGATTTGAGGATGACGTTGAGTTCCTGCATGTCTCCAAAACGGGATTCAATTTTGTCGGCACGTTTTAAAATGTAAGCATGAATATCATCAGTAATTTTTAGGTTATGTCCGGAATAGGTTACTTTCATGTCAACCCCCTTTTTTATTTATCCCCGAATTAAGTTCAGGGTTCGGAAATTATTTAATAGTCCCAAAAACGTATCCACGTGCGTCCAAAATCTAATCAATTCGTATGAGTGCTGGCTTGGACAGCGGATCTTTCACGTGATGTTGGAATGCCTAATTCGTCGCGGTATTTCTGGACAGTTCGCCTTGCTAACAAGAC
>JAAXHI010000452.1 GCA_012270875.1 Candidatus Poribacteria bacterium
TCAACTATTTGCGTAAGTCCTGTTATTGTTTTTGTTATTTTCACAGATATTGATATCGTCCTATAAACATATTGAAGAAATACCCAAGCAAATAAACCCTACGGGACTAAAGATCATATTCATATATGAGAATTACGGACAAAACATTATGCTTATGTGAATCTATGATTTACAAATAGTTATTTAGCACAACTCGTTCTTGTAATAGTTGCCAATGCTCTCAATTGAAGGGGTACGCTTGAATATTCAAGATAATTGAATGAGGATAGGACAAGAGAATTATGAGGAAACTCTATCTCATCATTGTTACGAAATCCCTCTTTTTTTAACTGGTGTTAGAAAAAATCCTTGATTATTTATTAAAACCATGTTACAATATACTGAGCTTTGGACAATTTTAAAACAGGCAAGGCTTCTGATCGGATACCCTCTTTTGTAGCATAGGAGACCGTTGGTCTTCTCTGGCACTGTAGCGTAGAACTTTCATCCGAGTTTCTGATCATCAGAGACATTAACCTAAATTGCCAGTTTATGGCATAACTTGTTAGGGTGGACCTCTTTGGACACAAGAGACAAACGGTTTCCTGCACTACAAAACCCAACAACGACGCGTCCGTAAGTTCAATCTTGACAAAACTGAGGTTAAAGCACGAAAAAATGCGAGATGAACCCTATCGATGGATAGAAGCGATTCAGGACCGACAAGATTACATTGAAGACCAACTCCGACCCGGCAGCCCCGTCGTCGGTATTACCTACAACGAAGGCATGATGCTCTTGACTATTAGCAAGGGACAACGTAAAATCTTTGAGGTACACGACCGGATCGCTCTTTCCGCAATCGGACACCCGGCTGATATTGAACGCCTCCGGATGCTTGTTACCGATACCGCCAGTGTCCAAGGCTTTCAAAATGCGACTGAAGATATAAATCTACACCGGTTAACTAACTATACCTTGGCGCCTGCTTTTAAACAGGCGTTTGAGTCCATTGTCGGTGAAGCGTATATCATCAAAATGCTGCTCGCTGAACTCGGCAGCACTTCTGAGAAAAATCAATTTACTGGTATCAACTTTGACGGCATTGTTCGAGCGAATTCCGATTTCGCTGTTATCGGTGGAACAGGAACGATTGAGACCGGAATGCAAAACTATCTCTCTGCCGC
>JAAXHI010000087.1:0-380 GCA_012270875.1 Candidatus Poribacteria bacterium
TATTTATGAACCACCCTCAGTTATAAGTTATAAGTTAAGAGTCACCTTGTGGCAGTCAGGTTAGACTGTATCCACCACAGAAGCTTTCTCGTAAGGGCAAGGTTACCTCGCCCCTACAAAACTAATAACCAAAAACTACTAATCTAACGCGGAATTTCGGCTTCTGCAAGCAGTCGATCAATTACATCGTCTGGCGTTAACCCCTCAATCTCGGCATCAGGTTTCAACAGGATGCGATGCCGATACACATGGGGTGCCAAGAATTTAACATCGTCAGGCAAAATATAGTCCCGGCCTTGAAGTGCCGCGTAAGTTTTACTTGCCAATAAGAGTGCGATCGAAGCACGCGGACTCCCCCCTAAAACCAACTCATCGGAGTT
>JAAXHI010000087.1:462-10265 GCA_012270875.1 Candidatus Poribacteria bacterium
TTGAACAGAAACCGGTCGAGTTGTGCCTCAGGGAGCGGGTATGTTCCTTCATATTCAATAGGGTTTTGCGTGGCGAGCACCATAAACGGCGGCGACAATTCATGGCGGATGCCGTCAATGCTTACCTGCCGCTCCTCCATACATTCCAAGAGCGCGGATTGCGTCTTCGCAGGGGCGCGGTTGATTTCGTCAGCGAGTAGCACATTCGTGAAAACGGGACCCCGCTTGAGGTTAAACTGGTTCGTCGTCAAATCATAAACGCTGGTGCCGACAATATCTGACGGCATGAGGTCTGGGGTAAACTGCACACGACTGAACTCCCCGGAAACCACCATCGCCAACGTCTTGGCAATCAGCGTTTTCGCCGTTCCCGGAACCCCTTCTAATAACACATGTCCACCTGAAAATAGGCTGACAACAACGAGTTCAAAAAGTTCTGTCTGCCCGACAACAACTTTCTGTGCCTCCTGCTTCATCTTCTCAAAAACTGTTTGAATGAGATTGCTCATATATTAAGGTGCCTTTTCACAATAGTGTGGTTAAAAATCTCACCCTAAAAGCGTACAATTTCGGTAAACCTTCTCTAATTTAGATGGTGTTGCCAGCAGCAGCCAACTTCACGGCTTCAACTACCTTGTCAACATCCTCTTCTTTAACAGTCATTTCGATCTTCAATCTTGGGTCAGATTCGATCGGATACAGATCGTCGCGATAGAATCCGATAGGTCCACGGTCATATCCGAAACTACGACCAATTTTCATACCCCGAACACCGACATCCTTGAGTGCCTTCTTTACCGCTGCCAACTTGAAGGGAAGAATGATACATTCTATCTTTCTCATGCGATTCTCCTTGTTGAAATTATAGTGAAATATAAAAATACACAGACATTATTACAGCAGGACAGCCCAATCATCCTTGACAACGCTCCTATACTTTCAACAGAAACTGCTGACAACGATTACTGACGGCTGACCACTGATGGCTGAAGGCTTTATTAGAAATTCCGACGTGCAGTCAAACTTGCGCCACCGATATTCGCGACTTCGCGATATGCTTCAACACGCTTCGCGATGCTAAGCAACTGCGACTCCGATATATCACCAGAGGGTTCCAAGTCTGCCATCAGATGTGTGAGTTCACCCTCTTCATCAACAATACCCCGTTGTGCTAATTCTGCCAAAAAAGTTGCGGTATCCAAGTTCGGACTCACACGCCAGCGGATACCGAGGTCCGCCTTGAATCTCTCCCGAACATGCCGTAAAATCTCCAGACGCGTGTTGCCCTTCTGATAAAGTGCCGTCATCGCGTGGACGTATTCGGAAGTCAGCCGCCTATTTTTTTCCTGTGCCTCCAGCGGCTTACCAAATCGCCGTCCCCGTAAAGTCAGAAAAACGAAGAGTGTCAGGCAGATATACATAGCCGCTAAGCCTCCGGGTGTTCTGAACATGAGTGCCGCGAATGGATTCGGAGGCTTTGTTTCCATTGTATAGTACCTTCTCACAGCCAAGCCGATCCGTGCCTTGTGAGGGAGCATTGACACCAAATTATAGAGAAACATCGCGTTGCCGCTCTTCAGCAGCCAATATTGGCTGAACAGATCGTCGGAGGCGATGAAGAAGGCGCGTCCCTCCCCGTTGTGCAGCGTTACAATGACCGTATCGTTTTCTCGCCCGTAAAGCACAGCAACTTCACGTTCCAAAGGCGCAATCGTAGAATCCGTGCCGGTATAAACTTCGTCAACTGGACGCTGTGAAAAGAACGGTTCCTCTGGAATCCGTCGGGAGTGCCACAATTTTTGTGTTAAGGCTCGCAGTTCTAAACCGAACGCCGAGTAAAGTTGACGCAACGCCTGATTTTCGCCCGCCACGATTAATGTGCCGCCAGTGTTGACGAAGGTTTTTATATCCTGAATCTCCTTTTCAGTAGGTGCCTTGTTGATGTCATGGAGAAGCAAAGCATCGTACCGATCCAGATGCGCCGGATATGCCGCCGATATTTCTGAGACGCGGAACTTTAACTTGCGTAGGACGCGAGAAAGAACCACGCTATCAGTCCACACATCTGCTAACAACTGCGTACCGGTAAACGCAATTAAGATCAAACTGAAAATAGATATTCGGACAATTCGCATTTTCGCCTTCGCTTGCGGGGTCGTGATAGATTTAGTGCCTCGCATAGACTTTTTGTAATAGGTCCCGATAATTTGCGACGGTCTCCGCATCGCACGGTTTGTGTCCGTACCATACCTCATCAAAAACGGTGATCGCAGGTCCGAGCGCGGCGTGCAGGTCGGTATCGACTTGCGCTTGGTGGAGGTACTCTCGATTCGTTAAACTCTTATCATACGGGAGTACCCCGCGTTCTTGGAGGTGCAAAACTGCTGAGAGATAGAGGTAACGAAGTGCCTCGCGAAAGTCGCTCGCTGCCTCTGCTGTTTCTGCCCGTGCAAGCGCAGCCCGTTCTGTCTCTACACGCTCCAGTCCGGTCTCTGTTACTTCCACGTGCGCTTCGCCGATCAGATTCAGCCGAATTTGTCGGATAAAGAAGATCACCACAGCACCTAACGCAACGGCTCCAAGCGGAAACAGGATATATCTGAGGTCGGTGTCCCATCTTCGGCGATTCACGAGTTTCTCCAAATACGCTCGGTATTCTTCATAGGAGACCTCCATTTCCGAACGGCGTGCCTCCAATTCTTCTCGAAACGCCTGTTCTTCCGCTGCCATCGCAAAAATCGCAGAAAAACTCACAAAGCAGCCTATGATGCAAAAACAGATTCTCTTTTTCACGGTCAAACCGCCTCTTTTCCAGCATCTGCGCGTTCTAAGTAGAGATGGGTCGTTAAAATTGCCCATATCGGCACGAAAAAGGTGGCAATCAATCCCTTAACAATAAGAATCGCCACCGTAGCAGGAACACTCAACAACTGCGGCAGAATGACCTCAACATCACCACCGATGAATAGGGTTAAGAATCTTAATGACGACAACGCATCGCGAACCGGTCCCAACTCTGAGATAAACATAGAAAACACTAACAACACAGCACCAAACAGCACCGAAGTGAAAACTGAGGCTATCCAACCCGTTAGAAAATAAACTCCGAAAAATCGCAATCTTGCCTTACTCACCAAGGTATGGCTTCGGCGGAAAATACCTATGATGGAGTTGTTCTCAAGGATGAGGCACGGATTGTAAAGGCTCAACGTTACAAGAAGATAGCACCGAAGCAGCACCAGTATGCTAAATAGATATAGACTTAACGCTAAGTCTGATAGGCGCTCATGTAAAGCAGGATACGCGGAGACCAACCATAAGACTGCCAGATAGAGATAAGTGCCTGCATCCGGAACCAGAACGAAAAGCAGCGAGGCACCTAAAACCCCCAAGAACTTGCGTCCAGTTTGCCGCCATACATCACGAGCCGTCAGAGAAACTGATGCCTGTGGTGTCGAGCCGCGCGATATCCGAGCGACAGCAAGAGATAACGGACAGAGCGTTAGCAGCAGAAGGATTAGAGGACTATCATCAAAAATTCGGAAATTGAGTCCCCATTTCCATGTAATTCCCGCATTATCTGTTGAAGTGAAATACGGAATCGGCAGCAGCTGCCAACTTACATTGGGTTCGGAAGGTTCCGCTGAAGTCTCTTTTTTAGGCAGCGAAAGCGTCGGATAAACGCCGTTGGTTGTGTTAACATTACCGACGGTTGTGTAGACATTTCCGGGAAAGGTCCCATCAATATATTTTTCAGTTCGCGTGGTACTGTAAAAAAATACCACAACTTCTAACACAATTGCGATGATGACAACCGGTATCATAATACGCCAGAACAATCCCCAGTGGTCCCGATACTGTGTAAAAATTGTTCTTGCAAGATTCGCACGTTGGTTCTCAGCCATTCTGATTCCTCCACATTTTATTCCGTCACCTGCATTTCAATATCAAATCCCTCTTTCCGAACTCGGAGATCGAAGTAAAGCAGCATAGAACCGATAATACCAATAGGCATCGCGAGTCCAGCGATAACCACACTTACAAAACGTCGAATTGCATAAGGGAGCCATCCAACTTCGTTCGGCATCGGTATAAATAGACGACGGATCGTATCCCAAAGCGTAGCACCTTCGATTTCAGCAACCCCCATTAAGGTGAGGATAAACCCAAAAGAGACCTCAAGAATAAATGATATCATGAAAGCAATCACAGAAACGGCTAACATAATTCCAAAGACCCGCCACCAAGTGCCTCTAACCAGCTCGGTGCTACGCCGTAAAGCGTTCCTTGCCGTAGTCTCCTCAAACAAGACTGGCAGCGTATAGAGTCCCCATCGCACTGAGAAATAGATTGCAAACGGAATTCCAATAATAGTAACAGATAGACCCACAACAACTAATCCCCAGAGAATTGCACTCCCCAGGAGAGAAAAAAAACGTCGCCACGCTTGTTTTAAGGCATCCTGAGCAGTTATATCCCGGTCTAAGTACACCAAGGCACTCGCGTAAGCCAATCCGGCGACCACTAAAAAGGATACTATAATACTACCAATACCAGCCAATAGGGTTATTACTATACCCGCGCCCGGTGCTGCACCAGTTGCAGCGGAAACTGAAATTAAATCGAATCCTAACCCTATCACAATATAGACAGCGACAATCCCGAACAATAGCCGAAAGTGCTGCCGATAAAGCATGAATATTCCATCGAGAATATCTACGAAAGACATCGGTTGCAGGGGTGTAGAAGTCATTTCAGTACTATTTTCATGTGCTAAATCGTTGCGTTCGTTCATAGTGCCTCCACAGGTCTCAGAAAAGTCGTTATATTAGGTATTTTATCACACTTCGCCCACTACATCAAGTTCCTATGAATTACGGACTCGCATCTCAAGATCAAATCCTTCTTTTCGGATACGTAAATCGTAGTAAAGGAGCGTTATACCGATTGCATAAATTGGAAGTGTAAAGGCATCCCATCCAAGATAGACAATATACATAATCAGCGAATCCAAAGATATTGGACGAATGTCTACATATTTCAAACGTAACAGATTTCCAATTATCTCCATTAGGCTACCCTCTTGAAGTATGCCCAATAAGGCGAAGACAACCCCCAAAGAGCTCCCTAATACATAATATATGCCTATTTCAAGTAAGAAAATTGCAAGCGTTATGCTGCAGACGCGCATCCAGGTGCCTCGAACCAATATCCGACTCCGTCCAAATGCCTCCATAACTGTAAACCCCTCAAGCAATACAGCGGGCCCGTAGAAAATCCAACTTATATAAAATACACACAAAAAAGACAGAGAGAGCAGGAAGAACGCTCCTCTTATTGGTATCTCAATTGAATCTACTATTAAAATCCTATGAGGGATTAAAAAGAGCAACGAGCTGCCAAGATATGTCAAAAATCGGGAACGGAACTGCTGTAATGCACCTCGAAATGTGAGCCGTCTACCTAAATAGATTTCGCTGCTCACAACGACAAAGACCCCTACAAAGAGCATATACACAAGATTGTCCAACAGATCATCTACATCAAAAACCAAGCTGTTGAAGTTCGGTGTGTTGTATCTTTCCAATAACCACAAGTGGTCGAAGTTCGGTATGCCGTATCTTTCTAATAACCAAACGACTACCGCCTCTTGCAACCCAATCCAGACAATATAGATAGCAATTATCGCCAAAAAGAATCGAAAGTTATTTCGGTAGAGACTCAACGCACTATCCAAAATACCACCGAACTCCATCGGTTGTAGCACAGGTATTTGGCTGTTGTCTATCTTTGATGTATCACTTGAATCTAACATCTGTTCTCCGCGCATCGCGCCTATAGTTCTTAGGAAATAGGATAAATTATTAAGTTTCGGAGCAAGTTCCGTGCCAACTCCCTGAATTTATAGTAAAGTTTAGAATTAATAGGACACCTTGCGTAGGTTCGGTTAGGAATGCAGATCGCATTTGGGTGAGTACACCGCAAAACCGAACCTACCGGTGGATGAAAGTGTTTCTTTATTTTTGCGTTTCACTATAGGTTACATCCTCAGAAATTCCGAGTATATTTTTATTGTTTTTTCCGAAATCTATAGAGACAAACGATAATCTCCATCTTTTTCTACGAAAAATTACAATCAGCACTGCGCCATCAATATCCGACTTGTTACAGGGCAAAAATTGTAGACTGAATGGCAAAAATTGCTATCATCAATCAATTTTTGAAGTGTTTATTTTTCGGACGGAACGTGAGAACGCGATGGAGATGTTGAAGTGTTTTTAATTGAGGGTAGTTCATTATTCCAAACNNGTTAGGGTATGCGACCACCGTAGGGGCGAGGTTTCCTCGCCCGCCATCAGATCTGCTATGTGCTTATCGGACGGGTTGGGAGACCCAACCCCTACGAGAGATATTTATGCACCATCCTCTTTTAATTTCTGAGAAGTACCTCTGCTATGAAGTTATTCTATAGATTTCGTAGCCTCGTGTCAAGCCCGAAACGAATGCATTGCCTTGGACAAATAGGTGTGATATACTCTATCTATTATAGATTTAAATCACAAAGGGGAATGCGATGCATAGCGAGCGCGGCACATGGAAAGATAGATGTACATATCGGATAGTGGCTGCCTTCGGATGGTGGTGCCGTCAACTCCCTAAGAGATGGGCAATGCAACTCGGACGCGGTACAGGGCTGCTATACTATTACCTCGCCAAAAAACGACGCGATATCGCTTTGGCTAACCTACATATCGCGTTTGGCGACCACTTTACAGCATCGGAACGTATGGAAATCTGTAAAGCGAGTTTCATCAACGTCGGCAAAACTTGCATTGAATTCCTCCGGTTCCCCAAACTCAACACTCAGAACATTTGGAACGAGGTCACCGTAGCAGGGAGCGAAAATCTGGATGCGGCGTTGGCAGAAGGGAAAGGCGCGATTGTGTTTCTACCGCACTTCGGCAATTGGGAACTCCTATCACTCGTCTACGGTGTGCTGATTCCCGATCGTGCGAAAGCCATCGCCTTCCCCCTGAAAAATGATCTGCTTAATACGTACATCTGGCGGCATCGCGAGCAGCTGAGTTTGGAACTTATCCCCCGGAAGCGAGCCGTCCGCGAAACACTGCACGCCCTTAAAAACAACGAAGCCGTCGGTTTCTTTGCAGATCAGAACGCTGGTCCCGAAGGCGTTTTCGTCGATTTTCTGGGGAAACCGGCTTCAGCAGTCCGCGGTCCTGCTGTAATCGCACGCAAGACCGGCGCACCGCTCCTCTTTTCACTCAGTATACGCCAACCCGACGATAAACACCACGTCCATATCTCCGCACCACTCCATGTCAAACCCTCCGATGATTTTGAACGAGACATTGAATTCTACACAACACAGATGCTGAAACAGTTGGAAGCGTATATACATAAATATCCAGAACAGTGGTTATGGCTCCACAATCGCTGGAAAACACAACCACATTCAGACTGACTCCTGACGGTTTCCGATGGAAACCCACTGCTGATGGCTAATTAAAAAATCTATTGCACGAATGTTGGATTCATGTTACAATGATGTAGCACCTGAATCAAATCTCAAAATACAGAGGAAAACTCTCATGAAAAGATACACTTTGTCCTTCATCGTTTTAGTGCTTGCTATCGGTATTCCGTTCTTCCTCATTAATCCCAGTCACAAGAATGCAATGAGCGGAGGCGAGGGCGTCACCCGTGAGACGTTAGATGAGGCACTCACGGAGGCTATCAGAACTGCCATGACGAATTACTACAAACCGATAGAAAATAGCAATGATATGTTCCGAGGCTCAATCAAAGGGGCACTTGCCTCTCTTGATGACCCTTACACATATTATGTTCCGCCGCGCGACCATCAGCGTGCTGTCGAAAACCTTTATAACGCCGAATTTGGAGGACTGGGTGTTCAAATCTATTATGACCGAGGGTTTATTAAGATCTCTAAACCCATTCCAAACACACCCGCCGCACGCGCGAACCTTCAAGCGGGAGACTACATTACCAAAGTTGACGGCAAGCAGCTCCATCTCAGCGAAAAAACAGGGATGGGGATCGACGATGCCGTTGATCTGCTTAGGGGTGTGATCGGCACCGATGTAACGATTACAGTAAAACGAAAATTCCTTGACCCCTTCGATGTAACATTGACCCGCGGGCGGATCCCTATTAACAGTGTCAAATCAACGATGCTTGAGGGTGACATCGGCTATATCCGAATTACAGGTTTTATCGGTAGCAAACGCACAGAAGGCACGGAAAACGAATTCAATAAAGCCCTCGAAACACATAAAGATGCTGGCATGAAAGCTCTCATCTTAGACTTACGGCATAACCAGGGCGGTTTGCTGAACGCTGCGTACCATATTGCTGACGCTTTTATACATGAAGGCGTTATCGTCTCAACGAAAGGCAGAAGAAGCGATTTTAATGAGGCGTACCGCGCAACATCTGATGTCCTCTGTCCGCGCGACATCCCGCTTGTTGTCCTCGTCAATGAATTCAGCGCGAGTGCTTCCGAAATCGTAGCAGGCGCGATAAAAGACACCCGACGCGGCATCCTCGTCGGGCAGAAAACTTACGGTAAAGGGATCGTCCAAAAACGGTACCCATTACCAGACGGCGGTTCAATCTCATTGACCATCTCCTCCTATTACACACCCAATGGCACCTCTATTGACGAAGTAGGAATTACCCCACAAGTCTCTATCGCGGATGAAGAACCCGATGAGATAGAGCAGATAATGCTCAGAAAGGCGGATGCTACCGATACGCTCAGCAATTTCATCACACAGTGGATTGATGAACAGCATAAATCACCCGAAGAAATACCGACAGACTTCTCCAAAATGGCAGATGAACTTCCAAAACTACAACAAATGCTTGAAGAAGAACGCATTCACGTCAGTCTAAAGTGGCTAAAACAGCGCGCTGAACGGGCTTTTAACTTTTATGTCGGTATCGATCAAGTCGTTAACCTCGAATACGACCAGCAATTACGGGAAGCAATTCGCATCATTAAAGCGGATGAAGTTGCTAAATATCTTAATCCACCAGAAGTGGTGGAACCACCTTCAACGACGCAAGCCAATACACCTGTAGTACCCGACGAAGCGACGGCTGAGGAATAGTTATTTGCCCGTGTTTATAACATATTTTATTGAGGGTGGTGCATAAATATCTCTCGTAGGGGTTGGGTCTCCCAACCCGTCCGATAAGCACATAGCAGATCTGATAGAGGGCGAGGAAACCTCGCCCCTACGGTGGCCGCATACCCTAACGTTTGGAATAATGAACCACCCTCACTTTATTAGGGTTTACGCATAACAAAACATGAATTCGAGAACCGCTAACCCACCCGATGTCATCACCAAAAAAGCACTGATCGTCGGATTAATCTTAGTCATTGTTAACGCTTATTGGGTGGGTATCGCCAGCGAGCTCTGGTATGCGGTCTACACGCTGGTCTCACCATTTTCCAACGCCGTTTTCACGCTGGTTGTACTAATCGCGTTCAACGTCCTGCTCCGTAAACTTTCACCCCGTATTGCGTTTACCCCGGCAGAATTGCTACTCATCTATATAATGGTGACAATGGTGTCCACGATCTCAGGACACGCGATGATGGCAATTTTGATGGGCACCCTCGCGCACCCGTTCTGGTTCGCAAGTCCGGAAAACGAATGGGCACAACTTTTCCTGCACCACATCCCAGCATGGCTCACGGTACACGAGTTCGAGTTTTTAGCGGGGTATTATGAAGGCGAGTCGAGCCTCTA
>JAAXHI010000087.1:10320-11315 GCA_012270875.1 Candidatus Poribacteria bacterium
CTCAGCTTCCCGCTAACACAACTGCCGCTGCAGATGACAACGAATCGCAGTTTTTTCCGTTCCCGCGCCCTCTGGTTCGGAATCGGAATCGCTGCGTTGCTTCGCGTGATGGCAGGACTACACGATATCTTTCCCGTTATTCCTGCGCTACCGCCTAACTATCGGCTTGATCGCCACTTTACAGAACGACCTTGGAACGCAATCGGCTACGCGTCGATGTCCTTTAACCTTGCGATTGTTGGACTCACCTACTTTATGCCGCTTGACCTTGCCTTCTCAACATGGTTCTTCTTTTGGCTGACCCGCGCCGAACGCGTCATCGCCAGTGCGGTCGGTGTCACAAACATCAGCGTCCTACATCTCAACGATCGCGCCTCCGGTGCTTGGGTAGGGATTGCTGTGTTGACACTCTGGATGAGCCGACGGCATTTCGGACGTTTCTTCCGACATGTCATCGGACGTGAACGCGGAGATGATAGCGGAGAACCTTTCTCTTACCGAACTGTGGCAATCCTAACGGTACTTAGCGTCGGACTCGTCTTTGGATTCTGCTACGCAGCTGGTATGTCGCTCTGGGCAATCGGTGTGTTTTATGCGCTGTTTATCGCGTTTGCGATCGCAATAGGACGCGTGCGTGCCGAACTCGGGCCGCCTTACCATGAAGTCATCGGTATCAACCCGCGGCAGATGATGGTGAGTATGTTCGGAACTCGGCGATTGGGGGGTGCAAACCTCACGGTGATGACCTTCCTCTACGCTTTCAACCGTTGCAACCGCTCACACCCGATGCCGAACCAGATAGAATCCTTACGGATCGGTGAACGTTCTGGGATGCCCGGTAAGACGCTGCTCTTGGGGATGGCACTCGCTATCGCTGTCGGTGCATTAGCGACGTTCTGGACTTATTTGCAAGTGGCATATCATTACGGCGTACTCGCACAATGCCAAGGCGTTGTCGGACGATTCGGATGGGAGAGTTTCAATCCACTTCAGAG
>JAAXHI010000087.1:11373-12901 GCA_012270875.1 Candidatus Poribacteria bacterium
GTGCTTTCAGGGGCTTCGTGGGGTGGACTTATCTACTTCTGGTTCCCTGTAATGGTGAGTTGGCTCATTAAGTTCCTAATCCTCAGATTTTCCGGGTGGCAGACGTATCGGAAAGCGATCCCATTTTTCCTCGGTCTCGTTTTAGGCGATTACATCCCGCGCAGTATCCTGAGTCTCATTAGTTTCGCTTTGAACCTCTACATGCCATCCTCTGGTGCAGGTCACACACTTTAGCAGCGACCCATCTGGCTCAGTAAGCACGTTTTTTTAATCCCAATTTGACAAAACAAACATTTCAGCGTACAATTATGAATTATAGAGAGACAGAAATTAGAACAACCCACGTTTATAGTAAATTCGAAAATAAATACACACTTTCAGTCCTCTGGTAGGTGCGGTTTCCTAACCGCACCGGTACTGACGTGTATAAGTAATTACAGAATCTACTATAAAGTCAGACGGAAACCTAATGCCGACACCACTACTCACAGTAAACGGAATAACAAAAAGGTTTACTGCTAACCAACCCCCAATCGTTAAAAACATTAGTTTCAGCGTATACCCGAGCGAAATTTTCGCGCTTTTGGGACCCAGTGGTTGCGGAAAGACGACGACCCTGCGCCTCATCGCCGGTTTTGAGAAAGCCGATGCTGGAACCATCGCCATGGAAAAACGGATGCTCGTGAACAGCAATATCCATGTGCCACCCGAATCACGGGGGATCGGGTTCGTGTTTCAGGACTATGCCCTCTTCCCGAACAAGAACGTCATTGAGAATGTCGCCTTCGGTCTCCGAAAAACAGCGAAAAAAATACGGTGGGAAAGAGCATTAGAAGTGCTGCGGATGGTCGGCTTAACGCAACTCCAAACACGAATGCCACATCATCTTTCCGGTGGTGAGCAGCAGCGCGTCGCACTCGCACGCGCAATGATCGCACGTCCGAAACTCCTACTTTTAGATGAACCGTTCTCAAATCTTGACCCAGGGCTGAGACAAACAACCCGCGAAGAAGTCCGCTCACTTCTGAAAGCCGCGGGCATCAGTGCTGTGCTCGTCACGCACGCCCAAGAAGAAGCATTGAGTTTCGCTGAACGATTAGGCGTAATGAAAGACGGAGTTCTTGAACAGATCGGTACGCCTGAAACCGTCTACCGCTATCCGAAAACGGCTTACGTCGCAGATTTTCTGGGGCAGACGAACTTTATTACCGCACACGTGAGCCATGGCATCGCCGACACGCCTTTCGGACGCGTAAAAGTGGATGGTGAAGCCGATGGCGACGTGCTTCTGTCTATCCGACCCGAATGCTTAAAGATACACAGATCCGATGTTTGGAATAGTGGCGCGAAAATCGGACGCATCGTTGGGGAAGCGTTTAAAGGACATAACTTCACCTATCGTGTTGAAATAGAGGGCGCGCATTACTTCGTCCAAACTGCGTACAACAACCCCTTTCAAACCGGCGATCTGGTCGTCTTAAGAGCCATCTCAGCAGTAGCCGTCACACCCTCAAACAATAGTGAAGTA
>JAAXHI010000440.1 GCA_012270875.1 Candidatus Poribacteria bacterium
TCGGAGTTCGCAATCATCAAAGACCAGCCTGCGAGGCTGACTTCTGCGCCAGAGACGTTGGTGAGTTCGATCCACTGCGGGAGTCTGCCGTCGCCGGTATCTACCATGATTTCCGTAATCATGAGGTCAGAGGCACCAGCAACAGGAGCCGCGGGAGCAGGAGCGGGTTCTGGGGCAGGGGGTGTCGGATAGGCTACAGGGGCACGCCCCGGAGAACCGATTCGTGTACCCTCTATATTCGGATCAAAGTTCAGCCCTGGGGGTGTAGAAGCGACCCAGCTGCTTGCCATTGTGCCATCTGCAGCTGCGCCCGTTGCATCAATAACACGCTGCATGGAAACCAACGCTTGCGTCGGTGTCACTGCGGCTTGATCGCCGGGGGCTTCGCCAACGCCTGTTCTTCCACTTTGACCCTTACCCGCAACTGACCAGTAGCCGCCAGCACCGACTGTGCCGACACGGTCTTTGACAGTGCTGACATCCGGAAGCGTCGCACCCGCACCATAGAACACTAACTTATGCGTTCCATCGCCCATTTTAATCTCGGCACCCGAAGTGTTCCGAATTTCAATATACTGGCTCTTGAAACTATCGGCGATACTTGCATCCGAGCCCCACATGATTTCACTGATAACCAAACTTTGGGGGGCGACGAGGTCAATCGTGCCACCGTTGATGAGGAACGTCTCTAAGTTCGGTAAACCGCCGGCTATGAGGTTATACGTCAAACCGAAAGGTTGACGTTCCGTATTTACCGGAGACTTCTTAGCATCCCCAGGACCGCGCACAGCCGAACCGCCCGTGTCTTTCGCAACGACCAAGTATCCATCTTTGGGGATGATACCTTCGTTGAGAAGCTTAACTTCGATCCCCGCGACCTTAACTGCAGCGGATGCCTTCTTGATTTTGACGGTTAGTATATCTTCCCCTGGAATGCGCGCAAGGTCACTCGTAACAGGCATATACTTGTTCGGTGTTGGCATGTTCTGGTCTTCAAAGGATTTCGTCTTAATAACCAAGTCCCCGTCTTCAGCCTTCGGGGTGATCTTTACAAGATACTGATGATGCATCCCGCTCCGTCCAGTAGCCTCAACTTCAGGATCCTTTATATCACCATCTCCATTGGTATCAGGGTCTACAGCACCCAAGTAAACGGGGTCTGCAGCGGTTCCTTTGTCAACACTCAGATGATCCTTGGTGAATTTGCCTTCTTTCGGTTGTTCACTCAGCGTGATAACGATGTCGAAAGAGTCGCCCGTGAATCCAGCGTCCGGCACTAACAGAGCATTAGCTGCCATAATACTAACGACCGTCGGGTCTGAATCATCCGGGTCTGATGCTACAAACATTATCTCTATATCACCATCTTTGCTCGTATCAGCATCGCCAATCGCTGCTGCAGTGATACCTTTCGCTACACGTAACTTTGCTTTGTAGGGGTTGGTATTGTCGTTAGCCGGTGTCGATGTGATATTAAATGTGATTTCATAAGTCTTACCATCATTGCGCATTATCGCGTCAGCAGGATCAAGGTCCTTAGGCGTAATACTGGCGGCCGCGATGGCGGGTGCCGTAAGAAGCGCACCATACTTATTGGAAACTGTAATAGCAACTTTTCCATGTATGTCTGCTTGCTTGACCACTTTACCGAACGCGACAGTAACGACGATACTGCCACTTTCTACTTGGTTACCATCAGCGAAACTGAGATCCGTCACGCTCAATGTAGTATCAAATTCACCGGCCATAGCGGACGGTGCCATGAAAGCGAGAGCGAGTATTGTGATTAGACTTGTTAACGAAACTGTCATTTTCTTTGACAACATTCGTTCTATCTCCTTGTTCTTATGGAATAAAATGTTGAAACTTAAACCTAAAACCGTAATCTGAAAACTAAGAACGGATCCAGGGATGATAAAATCCATTCTTTGTATTGAACGTAACCTTTAAAACACTTTGTTAAATTCGTGAACTCCAAAGTGTATTGCACATTAAGATGTGCTCTCCTCAAGGGTTGCCACTCGATGCGCTTCTAACAACGATTCTTTATGCGCTAAGATGAGTTCCTGTTCAAACTCTTGCCAGATCGGGCTTTTCCTCCAACGGTACATGTTTGAGACATTCGTTCTTAAAATCTTCGCTATCTCATTGTCGGTTTTCCCGGAAAAAGACATCTCACACGCAGTCAAAATAGTTTTTGTGTTTGAGCGGCGCATCGTGAATTCCTCGCGTAAATGTGTAAAAAACTTGTGTTTCAACCCTTTACGCACATAATTCTACACTATATAACGCTTCTTGTCAAATTAATTTTCAAAAAAAATGCAGTTTCTTGCGAAAAAAGCATAATTCAGCAAAAAAAGTGCGAAATTCGCCAAAAAAGTGTAAAATGGAAAGGGTATCGGTTACAAAACTGATCCTGACACCGATTAAAGATGAGCGGATAGAAGGGGAGTTCCCTAATTCTCCCCTTGCTACCCCTTTAGTTTGATTAAATGGAGGAGATTAGCGTCGTCCTCAGGACGGGGTAGGTTTAACCTCTATCCAAGAGGTTAATTTAATTGTCCAATTTTTACGCCAAAAAGTCAAGTGAATTGGCTATCGGAAACCTTCAGCCATCAGTAAAGAGGTGTTTTTGCTTGGGTGTTTCTGCGTATTTCTACGGCTATTCTTACCGACTGCCGACTGCCGACAACCATTTAAAAAGGAGACTCGCTGACAGCCGACTGCTGACCGCTGACAGCCATAAACCATGAACCCAGAACAAGACATCTATCTCTCCGTCGCACAAGCCTCGGACCTACTCGGCATCTCACAGGAAACCCTTTACAAAGAGATACAGAACGGCAACCTGACTGCCACAGAGAACCCAGACCAGAAGCGGAAGCATAAGGTGATTGCTGTCAGCGAACTCTCGCGTCTCTACGGCAACATACACATCCCAGACGGGTACCTCGAATACTCCGGAGACAGGTCGGTCGACTTCGTCCGAGTCGCACTCCGACAAGAGAACGAGCGACTCCGTCAGGCGTTAGAAGAAACCCAAAAACGCGAACAAGATCTCAACACCCAGCTTGCCGCTGCCCTCCAAAACCACAAAACGCTCATCGAGGCACACGCAGAGCTCACCAAAACGCTCGATAATCTCACCACCGTTCTGGAGAATATGACATAAATTCTCTTGTTTGTAAAATTTTTTATATTTTTGTAAATCCTCCCAAATTTTACAAATAATTCGTTAAGAATTACAATTTTTTACAATCATTTCTGTGAATCCCTTCCTTGAGACCCCTTTCTCACCCGTCCTCCATCCTTTTTGGGATGTCCTCGTCCCGTTTCCAACTTAACTATTTGTTTTAAAGGTTACGTTCATACAAGAAGAATGGATTTTATCATCCCTGGATCCGTTCTTAGTTTTCAGATTACGGTTTTAGGTTTACGTTTCAACATTTTATTCCATAAGAACAAGGAGATAGAACGAATGTTGTCAAAGAAAATGACAGTTTCGTTAACAAGTCTAATCACAATACTCGCTCTCGCTTTCATGGCACCTGCCGTAATAGCTGGTGATTTCAGCACTGTCATCTCAGTAGGTGGTCAGGATATAAGTCATGCTGATGGAGAGCAACGGATAGCTGGTGCAACTATTGTATTTAATGTGGTATTTGGGCAAGTTGTCACGAACGTGGCCGCCAACGCCGCTGCTACTGGTGAAGACTTTGCAGTAGGCGATCTTATCATGCAAGCCTATAATGAATATGGTGCTATTGAGACAACACCCACTGCAACAATAGGTGTAGGTATACCAGCAGATGGTAAGAACTACATAATATCGATGGTAACTCCTAGTGCAAATATTAGAAAATTGTATTTGCAGATACCACAAGGGAAAGTTGGTGCGGCAGATCCGACCATCGGCGATGCTGATGATGCCAATGAAAAGAAGGACATAACGGTTACTTTCTTACCGAAAAATCCAGATCCCATGCCAGATGTTTTGAAGGTGGCAAGGGTAGGTGAGCCCTTCGCAACAATCACTTCCGCTGAATTTATGGTTCACGTTCTGTTGACTGAAGAGCCCAAAGGCGGTTTCACCAAAGATCATCTTGAACTCACAGAATTGGACTTCGGTTCCATTGTGAAGTTAGCATCCCCTGAAGAAGCGGCTGTTGCAGCAATTCCCGCTGTTGACCGTAATGGTGATAATGACATGGATGACACTGGTGAAGCGACAATTGACGCGGGAAATGCTGCGGCTTCATGGCGGGATGGCGAGTTGCATTTGTATCTCGTTACCGTAAAAACAAAGCCGGGCGAAAAAACGGCTGTTGTCGCAATCAAGAGTTTCGCGGGTATGGAAAATCCTGCTCCTGGCGTAGGACAAGAGATGTATAATCAACTCTCTGGCGAAGGTCGGGATAAGTTGACAGTCATGACTAAGCGGGATGATCCGGCAGTAGCGTTAGCCTCAGGTCATGAGGTTAAGTTGAAAAACATACGGGTGATCCCGGCAGGGGGATACCTGATTGTTGGGACAGCGATGGCTGATACGGGTATCAATCTTCCGACGAATCATGATGCGGATGATAACACGCCGAAGATAAACGAGCGTTCCCCTGCTGAGTTGCAGTACAACGCGATTTCGGTAGCCATACCGAATTTGGAAGCATTCCTGAGTAATGGTGGCACGATTGATCTCGTCTCACCGGATGCGGGTCTGGTTATCACTGAAATCATGTGGGGTTCGGATGCAAGTCTTGAAACGAACAGCAATAGTCAGTGGATTGAAATCATGAACACAACTGCTGCTGATATCAAGACGGGTGATGGCACTCACAAGTTGATTTTCTATGGTCCGAATGAAACGCCCCTGGATATGAGCGTTGCTGGCAATAACATTCAAGACCGTGTCGGCACTGTGGGTGCCGATGGCTATTGGTCGATCGCAGGCAAAGGTCAAAGCGGTCGGACGGGTGTTGGGGAAGTGAACAACCCAGAGTTAGTTGCTGTTGTTCCAACACAGATGCTCATCTCGATGCAGCGTGCTATTGATGTGACAACAGGTGCCGCTGATGGCACGATGGCAAGCAGTTGGGCAGCGTCAGTTTCGCCAGCTGTCAATTTTGACCCCGCTAAAGGTGGAAACCGTATCGCATCACCGGGTGCTGAACCTGTCGCGTATCCAGTCGCACCGACACCTGCCCCTACACCTGTGGCGGTTCCGGTTGCTGGTGCGGATGACATCAAAATTACCGAAATTATGGTAGATACCGGCGACGGCAGACTCCCACAGTGGATCGAACTCACCAACGTCTCTGGTGCAGAAGCGAGTCTCGCAGGCTGGTCTTTGATGATTGCGAACTCCGAAGCTGATGCGGATGTCATTGGTGCTTCCGTGAGCATCAACCTCAGCGGCACGCTCGGTGTCGGTGGCGGTGCGGGTGCTGGCGGCACGATGGGGAAATCCCTCCTCTTGGTCGGTGGAACGGCTCGAAGTTCCAGCACCTTAGCGGGCAGCGCCCGGGTCGTGGATATCTCCAGCCAAGTCGGTCAAAAGGGTCGGTATCAACTCATCAGCGATATGGCGTTCATGATCGCACTCGTCCCACCCCAAACAACAGGCATTCTGCAGTATGGCGACACGGCAGGCAACCTTGATGGCGGGTGGGAACTCCCGACATCCGATGGTGCCCGCAGTTCGCTCATCCGCCGGGAAATGCTTGCCGATGGCATGGCAACGATGGGAACAGATGCTAACGGATGGGTCCTCGCCTCCAGCACTTCGCTCGTCTCCGGACCCGCAACCTGGTATGGCAGCGATGAAGATGCTGGCACCCCCGGCTATGACGCAGGCGGGCCCCTACCTGTTGAACTTTCACACTTCCGTCCTGCTCGTGATAAAGCGACCGGTGCAGTCGTGATCACATGGTCTACGCAATCCGAGCTCAACAACGCTGGATTCTTCATCAAGCGGTCACAACAACGCGATGGCGACTTCAAAGTCATCAACCCCACAATGATCGCGGGGGCAGGAACCACTTCAGAGAAGCAGTCCTATACCTACACAGATACGACTGCTCAACCTAACGTCGTATACTACTACCAAATACAAGACGTGTCCCTCGATGGAAACCGTCAGACGCTCACACGCGGCACACGACTCAAAGGGCATATCGGTGCTGCCGGCAAAGCCACGACGACCTGGGGAGACCTCAAGACGTCAAATGAGTAGTAGAAACAAAAAGGTTATTTCAGGGATAAAA
>JAAXHI010000103.1 GCA_012270875.1 Candidatus Poribacteria bacterium
ATTGTGTGGGACATTTAAGAAATGATTGCAAAGAAAACAGACGAATTTGTGTGAAATTATTGCAAAGAAAAAAATAAATGATGAAAACTACATTTTATCACGAATTAACATCCACCAGTCTCCAAGATGCAGTGCTTTCCGATGCTTGCTGTGAAGAGATACTAACTGGCTCGGACGTGGAATTACTTCCACTCTTAGATGCTGCGTATCAGGTTCGTAAAACCTATTTTCGGAACGAGGTGCAACTCCATATCCTCAACAACGCACAGAACGGTTACTGTCCAGAAGATTGTGGCTACTGCGCGCAGGCAAGTTCAGCGACGACAAACATTGAGGCTTATCCCTTAAAACCCGATGCTGAAATTCTGGAGGAGGCGAAACGTGCTTATGAATCCGGTGCGTATCGCTACTGCATTGTCATGAGTGGGCGCGGTCCCTCCCCCAAGCGGGTCTCACACCTCGCGGCACTCATCCAGACTGTGAAGGCACACTATCCGATTGAGGTGTGTCTCTCCGCCGGGCTGATTGATGTGGAATCCGCGCATACTCTGAAAGCAGCAGGATTAGATAGATTGAACCATAATCTGAATACTTCTGAAGCACACTATCCAAACATCTGTAGCACACACACTTATCAAGACAGAATGGAGACATTACAAGCCGCACAAACGGTTGGACTCGCCTGTTGTTCAGGTGTAATTGTAGGGATGGGTGAGGAGACTGATGACTTAATTAAAGTGGCGAAAGCACTCCGAAAACTTGAAGTAGCCTCACTTCCTGTTAACTTTTTCTTGCCGATATCTGGTACGGAGTTATCGGAGTTCGTTACGGCACAGCGGAGTGTGCCTACTACTTTAACTCCGGACTATTGTCTCCGAGTGCTGTGTCTGTACCGATTCCTGAATCCGAGAGCAGAGATACGGGTCGCTGCGGGTAGAGAACACCATCTCCGAAGCATGGAAGTGATGGCACTCTATCCAGCAAATTCGATGTTTATTGATGGCTATCTAAATGCGGAAGGTTCGGTGGCATCGCGGACCCTTGAGATGATCAAGGATGCGGGATTTGCAGTGAAGGCAAACGCGGAAGACCTCGAACAACTCAATCAGGAAGAAGCAGAGAAAAGGGATGTGCTGCTCAAAGAACTAAAGGTACTTCGACCGCGCATGGCATCCAATACTTAGTTGCAAGCTAAGGTAGATTTGAGAACAATGTTTAATAACAGTTGCCGCATTCTTCCTCTTCAATATCAAGATGAAGCTGAGGAGTTTGAGGGACGGTTGCTATTACTGCCCTACCAGTTTTGATTTTTTCAAAATCAATCCGCCTCTTGTCTTCTGGAATCACAAAATATGACTTCAACAGATTCCAGTCTCTGTCAGCAATTGTTATGATTTCACCGCGATGGAAACTCACCCATATATCGCCGATCTTAGAGTTTGCGGATTCCTGTTCCAGTTTTCTTTGTGTAATTTCCACATATTGTGGATCAAGGTCTATACCGATAACTTTTCTTCCTAATCTCGCAGCCGCAACAGCCGTTGTGCCGGTTCCCATAAATGGGTCTAAGATTACATCTCCCTCGTCTGTACTCATCAAAATGAGACGTTCTAAAAGATGAACTGGTAGTTGACACGGATGTGGATCCCTATGTTTATTATGCCGGATACGATGAATATCTGACCAAACATCGGAAACAAGGGGACCAAAAGGATGCAAAATCTTCTTTTTTCCACCATAATCTTTTAACAAATACCCACACTTTCGACACCGCTTGTGTGGATAACGGATTTCATAAAATTTGTTTTCTTGTTGATTTTTCGCGTAAAATAGAATGCCATAGTGCGACGGTTGCAAGGTTTTGCCCATCGGAGCGGTTGGGGCATCCCACGCGATCCAATGGCGGAAGTCTGCGCCTTCGTTTAGAAAACCTGCATAATAAAGTAACCATTTGGGGATATTGTGAACGAAGATGGAACCACTCGGTTTTGTGATTCTCACCATCTCCATGATCCATTGCTTACACCAGCCGAGATAATCATCTGTCTCTTTTTCGTCCTTGTAAGTCCCGTACTTCTTTTTTAGGTTGAAGGGCGGATCCGCAAATGTAACGTCAACACTGTCTGAAGGTATTCCCTGCATGACTTCTATGCAATCACCCTGAATGATTTTATTGAGAAAATTTTCCATAGGTTGCCTCGGGTAATGCTTAAGAGTATGTTAGGGTAATGTTATTTCAAAATGGTAGTTAATAGAGGGTAGTTCATTATTCCAAACGTT
>JAAXHI010000394.1 GCA_012270875.1 Candidatus Poribacteria bacterium
CAGACGGATCCTATCTTGGAAGAATGTTATCGAATAAAAGCAGAATTTTCTGCCCAATTTAATTCTTTAGAGGAACTCTACGATTATTTGAAGGCAAGAGAGAAGAGGGTGAAGCCCAAGGTAAGATATATATAGATCCGCCGCCACCTCCTGCGGAACAGAGCGAATAGGGTTAAAGCGACTCACGCTGTGCCTCTGAGTCAATGCGTCCTATTGTGTAAATGAACATGCTCGCGATCCCTTGCCAGAGTACACTTTCCTAAGTGAACTGGAGTAAGAATTGCGAGCATTGCGCTTTCAGCTCAAATCATTGGTTAAATTTCCATAGAAACAAGAAAACAGCATGCAACTCATCAAAACTATCTGCAACTGGACACCCAAAATATGGTTTCCGTTGGCAATTGTTCTGTTGAACGGTGGCACTAACTTTTTGGCAAAGCAATATCTTTTTGCGTATTTGGATTTAGATTTATTCACAATCTCTCTCAATTTTCAGATTATCAGTGGATTTCTCGCTATCGCCAGCGCATTGATCAATTGGATCCTGATAAGCGTTCTCCTCTTTTTTGGATGTCGGTTATTGTGTGATAGCAAAGGCGTTTTCCAAAATTTCTTTAAGATTATAGGTTTGTGTCACCTCATTCTGTTGGTAGCCTCATTAGGTCAATTCATTTTCATTTTAATCGGTTTGCCTCCCGATTTACAAGAGCCATCAGAAGTGACTCTTGAGGCGTTGGCTTCAGTCGAACTGCCAGTCCAACGGATTAACATTGCGGGGTACATCTGTTTTGGAATTATCCTCATATCAGTAGTTCAAACCTTTTTTCAAATTAGGTCGGGCCAGGCTCTTTTTATCACATGTATCTCTTATGCTATCTATTGGATTTTGAGCAAAGCCGTAGGGTCCGTTTTTTTGCATGTTTTTTCGTTTTTTTTCGGAGAATTCTTTGTTCCGAGTTGGCAGCCAAACGACCCAATTTCACCATAACCTAATGTGGTCCCAGTATCTCCGGCAATTCAGACAGACGCTGAATTGTCTCATCCGATCTGCCAGTTTGGGTGCCATCACGGTCCAGCAATATCGGACGGATGCCTACATCTCGCGCCCCGACGATATCCGCCTCGTAAGTATCTCCCACATGCACGGCCTCCTCTGCCGAAACGCCGATTGCCGCGAGCGCGTAGTTGAAGATATGTGGATCGGGTTTCTCGGAGCGGACGCGGGCATCGTGTGAGGCGACGATGGCATCAAAATAGTCGGCGATCCCCAACCGTTCAGTGAGTGGACCCAACGGTGTATCCCAATTGGAAACAATCGCTAACTTGAAACCAGCGTTTTGCAAATGTTCAAGGGTCGGAACGGCATCATCGTAGAGTAGAGTATTGTTCGCTGTGAAAAGCGGATGCCCAGCGGATTGTAACAACTCCCACGCTATCTGCTCTACATGCTTCTCAATACCGAGTTCTCTTATAAATTCGCATTCTCGCAGCATCACGGTTATCGAGGATGCCAGCAGAGAATAATCGGGAGTAGGGGTGGGTGCCGATGTGCTGGCAAAGAGGCGTTCCATCGCTGTTTCAAAGCGTTCCCAATTGATTTCAACGCCATACCGCGCTGCGATGTTTTGAAGGCTTGTTTCAAACGATTGTGCTTCGTGAACAAACAGCGTCTTGTAAAAATCAAAGAAAACCGCCTTTACCATAATTCCCCTAAAGCAGCTTCGGCAACTCAGATAAACTCCGAATTGTCTCCTGCCATCTGCCAGTTTGGGTGCCGTCTCGATCTATGAGTATCGGACGAATCCCTACACCTTTTGCTCCAATAATATCCGCTTCGTAAGTATCTCCGACATGCACGGCTTCCGCTGCCGAAACACCGACTGCTGCGAGCGTGTAGTTGAAGATATGTGGATCCGGCTTCGCGGACCGGACGCGCGCATCGTGCGAGGCGATAATTACATCGAAATAGTGGGCAATACCGAGTCGTTCGGTGAGTGGATCCAACGGCGTATCCCAATTGGAAACAATCGCTAACTTGAAACCCTTGTCTCGTAAATGCGCAAGGGTCGGGACAGTGTCATCGTAGAGCGTAGCGGCGTTGGCAGCAAAAAGGGAGTGCTCAGATTGTAGCAACTCCCATGTCATTTGATCCAAATAGTCCCGAACACCGAGTGTCGCCAGAAACTCTCGGTAACTATCGATGATCTGCTGCATCGTCTCCAGCAGATCGTGGGTCATCGGATCTGATCCTGACGCGTCCGCATAGAAATTTTCGCGTGCCGTGTCATAGCGTTCCCAATCAATTTCACACGCATACCGGTCTGTGACCTTTTGAAGTCTGGGTCTAAGCGATTCTCCCCAAACGCCCAACGTTTGGTAAAAATCAAAGAAAACTGCTTTTACCATAATTTTATGTTTAGGTGTAGTTAGAAAGCTCCATCAAAAGAATCACGCTGAATTTCTCAGGAGCGAATGTAAATTATTTCGTGGGGTTGAATGGCTTGTAACACTTTTTGTAGCCGGGGCATCAGCGGGAGCAGGGCTTCTAATTCATTCCGAGGCGCGACTAACACAACAACAGCGATATCAAAGTGCTTGAGGTTCTGCTGATATTCAATATTTTGATCAGCAGTCACCCAAACATTGAACTCGTTTTCTGCTCGGCGGAGCAACTCCCCGTTTTTCATGCCAGTCCAGCCTTTTTCCTGCACTGTGAAAACGGTATGCCTTGTTAATTCGCGTTTTAGCTTTTTAGGCAAACATTCATCAATGAGAATGTGCATAGGCGTGTGTTAGGAGCATCTCCTTCGCGAGCTCCAATGCTTGGATCGCTTGCTCACGGCTGACTGATGGAAAGTCGTCCAAAAATTCATCAAGACTTTCGCCTACCTCTAAATAGTCGATGAGGTTTTTTATCGGAACGCGAGTATTTTTGAACACCGGGGTGCCGCTCATAATCTCGGTATCACAAGTAATAAACTCCTCAATTGATAGTGATGCTCGATTATCAAATTGCATGTGTCCCTCCTATTCCGGATCTCTTTTCCTATTGTTTTGTATCGTTGGACCATAGAGATATTATACAACAAGGTATCGGGACTATCAAGGAGAAAAAAATTATCAAACATTAAAGCATTGTTATCAGAAGGTTAGGACCCCTCGTTCAACTATAGCGAGTCGGATCGGGGATGCCAGCCTCTTTAAAGCCTCTTTTTCGGAGCAGGCAGCTATCACAACCACCACACGCTCTGCCTTCAGCGTCAGGATCGTAACAACTCAAAGTGAGACTATAATCCACACCGAGTGCCGCGCCAATTTGGATGATCTCTGCCTTCGTTTTATCCATCAGTGGGGCGCGGATTGTCAATTGCGTTTTCCCTTCAACACCGGCTTGTGTCGCAAGGTTCGCCATCGTCTGATACGCATTTATATATTCGGGACGACAATCCGGATAACCGCTGTAATCCATAGCGTTGACACCGATAAAAATGGTATCCGCGCCGAGGACTTCAGCATAAGCGAGGCCGTAGGAAAGAAAAATTGTGTTTCGGGCAGGAACGTAAGTGATCGGTATGCCATCCTCCATTTCCGTATCAGAACGGTTTTTCGGAACAGCTATATCTGCCGTCAATGCAGATGCGCCGAAGATACGCAGGTTGATGTCAACGATTGTATGCTGTTTCACACCCAATGCGTCTGCGATGTTTTTCGCGCACTGCAGCTCCACAGCGTTTCGTTGACCATACCGAAAACTCATTGCGTAGGTATCGTAACCTTCGTTGTGTGCGATGGCGAGGGTTGTTGTTGAATCTAAGCCGCCACTCAATAGGACGACCGCCTTTTTAAGCACTGGTTTCCTTCCGAAAAGAAGTGGAAAGTTGACCAGTTTGAAAGTGTTCTAAAGTTTTAGAAGTTATGTGTGATACACAACCCAACTTTAGTTCACTTTAGCTACACTTCACAACTTTCCACCTTTTTAATTTTTTCTATTCTCGCTCAAATTCTAATTTTGCGGAACGGAGAAAGATACCACCACCCGGTCTGGCAAGCGGACCGTTGATCGCCAGACATGCGATAACATGCTTCGCACCTGGCTCCGCGCTTTCGGTAACTACGACGCGTTGCGGCGTATTGAAACCAGAGGCAGCCCCACGTCCAGACTCTCCGAAAGCCAAATCAATTTCGCCATCAACCCAGACTTCGCCATAGTCGTCAATGCACGTGTCGAACCAGACCTTTGAACCCGCAACCGAAGTTCCATCAACCTCTTCAGGAATCGTAACAGTGATCCGATACCAACCGAAGCAGAGTCCTTCGGAGATGACTGCTTGGATATCCTCACAAATGGGCCACCCTGAATCGTCATAGTCAGCAAGGCGAGCGGGTGACTCTTTCATCAGATTAACTAAACCACCATTGGGTTCACCCGGAACGAGTCCGTCGCCGTAACGCCACTCAGAATTGGTGAGTTCACGATGTTCTGCATTTTCTAAATCAAGTTCTGCAATAATCATTAGGCAATCCTTCGTTTGTAGTCGCGGTTTTGACCGCGGTTTTTGAGGTACGATGTGAACCTATAAAGCACAAGTACCAATTTATGAAATTAAACACTAATCTTCCCTGAACAAGGCATAAACTAAGAGAAAACTTGTTTTTCGACAACGGAGAAAAACGGAGCGGAGACCTAATATTTAAAAGACCAGAGTTTGTAAGCAATACCTGTCGAAAAAATCAGTGAAATTCCTGCGACAATAAATGGAACGTGAACAGAAATATTAACCAAAAAACCACTTGCCACATAGCCGAGAAGGAATCCGGTACTCCACGCCAAATGCGTCAGTCCCACACCGTGTCCCTTCTCATCAGGCTCAGTAAATTCATTAATAAACCGCGGGATCGTCGTCGAAAGTGACCATGCTGCACCGGCACCGAGTATCCCGAAAACCTCCAACGCGATTAATGAGTCATGAAAGAACGCCACGCCAAAGGCGAGCAGCGTAACGATCGCGGTCGCTGCGAGCGCAGGCGTACGATGTCCAATCTTATCACATATCCTTCCAACAACCAATTGACACCCGAAAGCGAAGAGTAGACTTACTGCCCCGTAATAACCTGTCGCTTTCACGCCAGCAATCCGCGCAATCAAGATCGGCATGAGCAGGTTCACAGACCCCCAATAGTAGGTTGGGAAAACCCGTAAACCGATCAGCATCTGCATCTCCGGCCGCCGACTCAGGTTTAGATATGCCTCAACATTCAGTGCCGATTTCCATATCCCACCTTGCGTCTGTTGCCTACTGGAAGCCTGTTGCTGCATTAACCGCGGTAAAAAGAAGCATGCCCCCACAAATAACAAGCCGGATAAAATGATCGCACCGACCCCGAAAACACTATAGTCAATGCGGTCAATGACTTCGCCTGCGATGGCACTCCCAACTGCACTCCCGACCGTCATATTGATAAAGTACAATCCCGTCGCCAACCCCAATCGGTTCGATGGCACAACGCTGATGAGGTAGGTTTGTCCACCCGCAGTTTTGAACCCGGATGCGATGCCTTCGTAGCAGAGAATGCCCCAGATGAACAACGGCGTTTTTGTCGTGAAAAGCGCACCGACGACCACTGCACCTGTCATCCCGATGAGTATTGTCGGTTTTCGTCCGAACCGATCGCAGAGCGTTCCACCAATCAGTGCCGTAATTCCACCGAGACCGATGGGCAATGCCCGCAATAACGCTGCGAATAGCGCGGTCTCCCCTAAAACCGATTCCGCATAGACCGGAAACAGCATCTGTACCGGTCCTGTTACCAAACCGACAACAAATACAATAGCACAAAGAAGAATAAACCCGCGAGTCCACATATTCAAAATAGCCGTCAGCAATCAGCAATCAGCAGTCAGTAAAACGGACTATAGTTTATCAGCAATCCTCTTTACTGAAAGCCGAAAGCAAAGCGACCTGATAGCCATTAACAAAAATACCGGATTAGACTGTCTGTAATATTGGGTGCAGCGGTGCCGAGTCCGCAAGCACTTGTTGCTCTCATGACCGCCCCAATCTCCGAGATGAGTGCTTCCGAATTCGGTTTCAACGGCGCGGACAAAAGTTCCGTCAGTCGCTGTGTACCGATACGACACGGAAAACATTTTCCGCAAGATTCCTCAGCAAAAAATTCCATGGCATTGCGGGCAACATCAAGCATATCTCGCGTGTCGTCAAACACCATGATCCCCGCCGCACCAAGCATCGCACCCACCTTTTGGAAACTCGGTTCATCAATCGTAATATCCAAATCATCTCCAACGATAAACCCGCCTGAGAGTCCCGCTGTCGTAATCGCTTGAATCTCGCGACCTTCCGGCGCGCCACCTGCCCATTCGTAGAGAAGCGTTTTCAACGGAAGTCCGAACGGCACCTCGTAATTCCCCGGTCGCTGGATGTCCCCGGAGAGGCTAATAATTTTTGTGCCTGCCAAGTTTTCGTCGTAACTAAGATTTTTATACCATTCCGCACCGTGTCGTAAGATTTGGACAGCGGCAGCGAGCGTCTCCACATTGTTCACAGCAGTGGGTAAGTTCTCAAATCCATGTGTCACAGGATAAGGTGGACGGTTCCTCGGAAACGGATGTTTCCCCTCAAGGCTATTCAAGAGCGATCCTTCCTCGCCGCAGACGTAAGCACCCGCACCGCGTCGGATATAGATGTGAAAATTAAAGTCTTCACCAAGGATACCATCACCAAGCAACCCTGCTGCTTCTGCCTCCGCAAGTGCCTGTTCAAGTATTTTTAACGTCTCTGGGTATTCATATCGGAGGTAGATAAAGCCTTGTGTTGCACCCGTCGCGTAGGCGGCGAGTATCATCCCTTCAATCGCAGCGTGTGGCGCATAATCGAGAATAACCCGATCTTTGAAACAGCCGGGTTCGCCTTCATCAGCGTTGCAGACGATCGTTTTCGGTTCGCCAGGGGCATTCAAAACCGATTCCCATTTCATGCCTGTTGGAAACCCTGCTCCGCCACGACCAGCGAGTTGACTCTCCTTGAGGGTCTCTATTACATCCGTTTGTGTGAGGGTCATCACCGCACGCGTCAACGCTTCGTAGCCACCGGTACGTCGGTAGCCTGCCAAAGTGTTGCGTTCCGGTTCGCGAATCTCGGCGAAGATACACTCTTCGCCGTCACCCGGATAGGGTGGGGGTAAAGGGGAAGGTTGGACAGAAAGGTGATCGACTTGTTTCCCAACGAATACCTGATGCCCTCTCAGCACTGGCACACAATCGTCGCATCTTCCAGCACACGGCATCTCGGTCGCGCCTTCGTCTTGAAGTGCCTCAAGGATTTCCAAGCCACCCTGCAATCGACAGACAGGTCCCGTGCAGACGCGCGGTGCGCTCTGTCCCGGTGCTTCACGCGCAAAATGGTGGTAAAACGTTACGGTGCCAAAAAGTTCGGCGAGCGGGATCCGAAGTCCGACAGCGATGTCGCGAAGGACTGCCTCCGAAATAAACCCATCTCGAT
The DNA here is from genome assembly GCA_012270875.1 of Candidatus Poribacteria bacterium. Classification (GTDB taxonomy): domain Bacteria; phylum Poribacteria; class WGA-4E; order WGA-4E; family WGA-3G; genus WGA-3G. Next base: position 7,521 of record JAAXHI010000394.1, read on the forward strand.
CATGGAAGGCGTGTAGCAATGACAGCAATGGCGCGGGTTCATCGCGCCACTGGGCAATCACTTCTCGGTTCGTCGGGGCTGCCATCTAATTCTCCAATACGGAAAAACAAAGAATAATTTCTTTGTGTATCTTACCAATTCTCCAAGTTCACGTCAACGCTTTTTTGACTTCATTCTGGGACATCCACTTTAAACCGATCTATGCGTTCATCTAACGCCTTTCGTTGTCCATGGTCGCGGCTCTCAAGTTCGTGGAGTGCCTCTGGAATTTCGTCCTTATGCGCATCAAACGGCGGCCACAAGGACGCGTCTGCGTGGTGAAACTGTTTCGCATAGACCCAGCGTAAGAATACCGTCATCCGTGGATAATCTTCATGATTCCACCGTCTCCCGGCGTGCCGCGTGTTTGGCAGAAACACGATGAAGTCGCCAGCGTTTACGGGAACATTGTGAACCATCGGCGGCGGATCGTCCATCGTGATGTGTTCTGGATACTGGAAGTTAGATTTGTGGCTTCCCGGAATGCAAGCAAATCCGTTGCCGGGTGGCACATCCACTAACGAAACGGAGAGATTGAAAAAACTCGCGAAAATTTCATCGTTGGCAACTTGGTATTGGTGATGCGGACTTCTAAACCAACCTTTATGTCCGCCGTGCAGTTCCAAGCCGTCCGCGTTGGGATAACAGATATTCGCCACAACATCAAAAACTCGTGGATAGTTCCACGTCAACGCAGTTGCGACGCGCAAGATTTCTGGATTTAAGATGAGCCTCTGGAACGCTTCATGCCCGTAATGCATGTTATAGACCCACCACGGTTTTCCCTCCGGCGCGTTGATCCGCATGGGATACTTGAAATCTGCCGCGTCCCATTCGTACCACTCGAACATCTGTGCTTTCATCAATTCAACATCCGTTTTCGGCACAGCATTACGGACTACAAAATAACCGAGCAGATCAAGGTACCACTTCTCTTCCTGCGTCAGCATAGTTCTTCTCCCCTTTCCATTTTTTCGAGGATCCGTTTGGCGAACCCTTTTTCGCTGCGTCGGACCGACTCCAATTCGTATTGATCGTCAGAAATGCAGTGGCGGTGTGCTTCTATCGGGAGGTTATAGTTCTCATTGAAATAGAAACTGAATTGGTAGCGATTGAAAACAACACGGCGCGGATAATCAACCTTCCAAAACTTTGCGCCGTGCATCAGCCGTGATGAGAAAATGAGGCAATCCCCTGCTTTCAACTCAAAAGTAATGGCGGGTGCCAATTCGTTATCAATGTCAAGTGTGGAGGGCAGCTTGATTTGCGATTTATGTGTACCGGGGATGCACATGAAACCGTTATCCTTCGGGACATCAACGAGCGTTATGGCAGTGTTGACGTAATTGCTGTAGATCTGACCATTTCCGGCTTGGTAATCGTTATGTGGGTTACGGAACCCATCAGGGAAATCAAAACCGCTCGTGTCACGGTGGAGTCTCTCCTTTTCACCGTCAGGGATAGGACGTTGCTTCTGCAAGACGAGCGCGCAATTGAAGAGTCTCGGACGGTTCCACATCAATCCCATCACAATCCGCATCACCTTTTCATTAAGCGATAATCGCTCGAAAATCCGATCACCGTACTGAACATTATTCAGCACACCGCTGTATGCGTCTTGGGTGACGTTCACTGGTTCAGGGGCTGCTTCGGGATTCGCAAACCATTCGTTCGCGATGCCAAGCATCTGTTCAACCTCTGCTGGTGAAATCACCTGTTGAAGCACGAGATAACCAAATAGGTCATAATGCCATTTCTCCTCTTCTGTTAGCGTAGAAGGGAGATCAATCACATTGTCTGCACCGCGAATTAGCATACTGTCTCCTATTCCATATCAAACAAAGAGCCGCCGAAAAGCTTTGATTTGCTAACAATTTTATCTGTATTTGCATCAATCAATTCGCCTCCGTCCCTCAACAGATAAGTGCCACCAGCCTTTACATCAGCAGAAAATCTTGAGGTGGTTTGAACGGTACTCCGCGCATCCCCATTAAAAGCATTGTGTATAGTCGCCATTGACATATCATGTTTTCCGGGGGAAACCAAAATTTCGTCAATAGAATTCCCTTTATAAGACCCAATTTTCTCACGCAAGGCTAATTTACCATTAACCCGAAACACAATCAGATTATACCGTTGGAGCCACCCGCCCTCTCTATCAATTTTGATAGTGGCAAGTTCAGATTTTGGCAACTCCGGTGCTCTATATTCACCTCCTAACTCTGCCACAAAAATCTTGCCGCAACCGACAAACGGTAGAGACAAGAGGATACCTGTGAGGAGAATAAAGATGATCAATTTTGGTTTCATCTGCTGAGTTTTAGTGCTATTAATGTGATGGGGCATCCACTTATTGCGATTCATTCTCTTTTCCTTCTACAATAATTTAGATAGATTTAACTTGTGTAACTATACTACTTGATTGAACTATTGTCAACTGGAATTTCTGACATTGGGATGGGTCGGTGCAGCCCTATCCCTTGACATGAAGACGAAATTAGTAGATAATCTAAGCACTGGATGAATTCGACGTGAACGGCACACTTAACTTAAAAGGGGGCTGACAGACAATGAAGGTAGATCCACAACAACTCATTGATGATGGCTACGTTGTGCTGCGACAAGTTGTTCCGACTGATCAGTTGGAAGCGTTGAGAACAAGCTTTGAAACTCTTGTTGAGAAGCAAAAAGTAATCTGGGCACGGGAACGAAAACCGGATGAAAAACCGGGTGGCGTTTGGACAAAAAGCGCGCAGCCGAGAGTGTTCTTCGATGAAGTGGTTGATGCAGCAACCGCCAATACTGTCGAATTTTGTCTGCATGAAAACACCCTCGGTGTGAGCCAGCAACTCATGGAAGCACCCGAAGCAGCGATAACATTGATGGCACTGATGTGTAATCCGGTACAAGATCACGGTCCCGCCAGTTGGCATCGGGACATTGATCCGACAGGACAAGCACCCCTCAAGGGAATGCAGATGGATTATGTTAAGAACGGTCCAGGATATGTGCAGTGGAACATTCCGCTTTACGACGATAGCGTGTTCTGGCTCGTGCCGAGAAGTTACTGCCGTCCAAACACACCAGAGGAGCACGAACACCTACTGACCCGCGCACAGGAGCCGATGCCGGGCGGAATTCCGATTGAACTTTCAGCAGGCGATGGGGTCGTCTATAGCCACATGGGTTTACATTGGGGCAGCAACTACAGCACGAAATTGCGGCGGACTGTTCACCTCGGCTATCGCGCCTTCGGTGGAAATTCGTATCCGATCGTTGACCATTTTTATTGGAATCTGGAATTCACACAGCACCTTCCCATCGAGGCTCGCGCCCGATTTGAACATTTCTCTCAACTCCATCAGCAGCAGAGCGATATAATTGAGGCGACCTTTCACGCCATCCGTAACAAGGATGCTGACGGTTTTCGGAGTGGATTGGCGAAGCTGCACCCGGGCGAAGAGGAGCGCATGGTCGCAGTTGTATTCCTCTCAAAGTTGGCAGACAAGGTTCGCAAACTCAAAGATCCCGAAGTCAGCAAACTTTCGATTGAAGAACGCATCGGTGCAATCTCTGCTCACCGACTCAACTTCCATCTTTATGAGGATTTCGCAGACCGTTTTTCTATCGGAGATGCCGAAAGCATCTGGCAACGGTTCTCAATGCTATACGAAAAAATAGAGGCAGTGATCGCTCAATCTGTCCCCGACAGACCCTCTCGTGTGATGCGCTATCAGTTAACTGATATGCCAGCGAATTTCGAGGTAGAGGACTTCATTCAGAGCTGGTAGAATATAAATATAGAAGAATGAAAAGAATAGGAGTGAACCATTGACACAAAATCGAAGTGTAATCATCAAAATTGAGGCAGGTTCGGTCAATCGGCACAACGACCTCGTCCGCTTGCCTTTCAAGCCGAAACGTTACTTTCCCGATTGGCAAGAAGGGGTCTCAGTCCTTGCGATGTCCATAACTGACGCAGACGGTCATGGCTCCGGCGAGGATGTCCCATGTCAATTCGAGCCGACGCTACGTGAGCTTGCATGGCAGACAGGTGAACTGCCAGCAGGGGCATCGGCACATTACGCGATCCGACATACGAATGGACCGCCATCAAAAGCCCGCTATCAGATCGAACAGAAACCAGCGCATCTGCTCATTTCTGCTGATGACGCGTTATTCGCACGATATAATTTTCTGGGTGTCTGGAAGCCTTACTTTTGGCCCATCAATGCGAATCATGGGACTGTGGTCCGCGGAGCTGGTGGCGAGGACCATCCACATCACACAGGACTTTATCTCGCCTACGGAGGACACGGTGAAGGTGGGTCTGCGAACATCTGGTCTGATTGGGATGAACCCCCGTATGGACCCTGCGGGAAGATGTTGCACCAACGCTTTGTCCGAATCACTGAAGGGAACGTCTACGCTGAATTCGTCGAAGACCTGATCCATGTCAAGGGAGATGGTGACGTTATCATGACAGAAACGCGGACGGCTCGGGTATGGTATGCGGACGATACGCGGCGGTTTCTGGAAATTACGCACGAAACAACACCGCCGCTGGACATCGGTGATCGGCAGTTCCTCTGCGTCGCGCGTTTGAATCCGTCAATGGGTATCCCGGAGAACGGGCATGTCGAGAATTCTGAAGGGCAGATCGGCAGAACAGCGGTACATCATCAACGGGCGCGGTGGTGCGATTTAGGCGGCACAGTGGGCGATGGCGTGGCTGGTATTGCGCTGTTTGATCACCCAGAAAACGCTGAACATCCGGGCTTTTTCGGGGAAATCGCTGTACAGGAACAGATGAGCATCCTCCACCATCCGCCTGATGAGCTGGCAGATGACCGTTTCCGTCTGCAATTTGGGGTCTATGTCCACGAAGGTGTTACGCCAGCGGCAGATGTCGAACAGCATTATCAGTGCTACGTACATCCGGTGGAGACGGAGGTCTTGACAGACGCAGTAGTTCCGTAGGTGTTTTTTATCAAACTCACGCCGGCCGTTTGCGGTGCTTGACATCCAGTTCGCGAAGGAGTACCAAAGTGTCTTCAAACGACAGTTCACCCGTTGAAGCCGTGTGTTCGAGGTAGTCGCGCGTCTTGTCGTTGAGCACACCATAAAAGGCACGCACCTCTGGATCGGGATGGTCTCGCCAAAGTTCAACAGGTATGATCGAATCCTCGCTCAAGTACTGACGGTTCGGATGTCCATAATAGACTTGCACTGTTTTGCGTTCCGCCTGCGTGGGGCGGGTCGTAGCGGTGTGTAAAACACCGATGTTGAAGAGTATGGCTGTCCCGGCGGGACCGTACAAATCGACAATCCCGCCACGTGCCAACTGCCCGTCTCTTTCGAGAATCTCAGCGTCCACCGACTCCGGTGATAAAGAGAAACAGTGCGTCGTTTCATCAACATCGGTCAGGTACAGCATCAACTGTATGAACCCGATGCGCAACGGGTGTTCAAGCCAGTGCCTTGGACCATCGCGATGCCAACCGCGATTCAGTTCACCATCGTACGGTGCCATGTGTCGGATGCAGATTTCTGAAAAGCAAGGCGCATTGCCCATCAGGGTGTGTAGGCAATCCATGACGATCGGATGCCGAATCACATTATCGAATTCAGGGGCAGTCAGAAGGGCATCGCAATTCACGGTCTGGTAATGTCCGATACGATATCAGTGATCTTCAACTTCAGTGCGGTCCCGGTCAAAAGCATGAACAAAATGATCAACCTCGGTATCGCTCAGAATCTTACCGAGTGAGACGTAGCCATTTTCTTTAAAAAACGCATAATCTGCTGGTTTCATCTGATTCTCCTTGTCGCGATTCTCTATACCGCTCCTACAGCAGTCTGCAGATTCACTGTTTTCGGGATTTTGCAGTGCATTCAAGATTTCTATCAACTCGCTTGTAACCGTCGAACGCGAGCGGGTGTGTCGTCGCCTTGAATCTCTGAGGAAAGAATCTGGAGGCTTCGGTCTTCGATCGGTAGCTCAACTTTCACACCACCACGGCGATGTGACTCTCGGAGTGCGACCGCCACCTCTAACGCTTCGCGTCCATCTTCACCCGAACATTTCGGAGTAGTCCCGTTCTCAATGGCGTTAATGAGATCTTCAACGATTGTGAGTCCCATCCCTTGCATCCGCACAGGGATCGGGAACGGACATTGTGCAGGCACGCCGCGTCCACGTCTACCCCCCGGAATCATACGAATCAACTCAAACGTCTCGGCATTGTTGACAGAACGGATACGTCCCGTTGTGCCGATGACATCGACCTCCCACGGTGCTGCGCCACACGATGTACTGCGGAGATACGCCCGAACCCCGTTGTCAAAAACGAGATAGCCGTTTCCCTGTAAGTCGCTTTCACCCGCGGCGGCTTCATCGGATTGCATCTCACCGAAAACCCACTCGACATTTCCGCCTGCCATGTAGCGCAAAATATCAATGGCATGGCTGCCGTTATGCGAGAGTCCGCACTGTGCATAGACCGTCACCTGAAGCACATCGCCAATTTCGCCTTCGTCAATGAGTTTCCGAGCTTCGCTAAAGAACGGATTCCAGCGTCGCGCACAGTTGATCGCCAGCGCGACACCTTCCGCTTGGCAAGTCTCCACCATCTCGTCTGCCTCGGCGAGACTCAGCGAAATCGGTTTCTCTGCCCAGATCGCCTTGACACTGGAGCGCGCTACATCTTGAACGATAGTCGATCGGATGCGTGCCGTCGTGCAGACACTCACAATGTCCAGATTTTCCTGCTCCAACATTTCACGGTAATCGCTATAGATATGTTCAGAACCGAGTCCCCACCGCTCACCGAAGATCGCGCCCTGTTCGGCGTGCAGATCCGCGCCTGCAACCAGTTCGACATTCGGTGCGGCGTAGTAGGTCGGACCGTGGCAATACGGCAAAAAAAGCGACCCACCTTGCGTGATTTCGTCGTCGAAGGTACTCCCCATACGTCCTAAACCAATTACACCTGCTCGATATGTTGCCATCTTTTTTCCTCCAAGAGAGTTGTGTCAAAAACAACAAGTACCAATATGTCTATGGAACACTATCAGCGTTCAATATAGAATCCGGCCCGCGGATACCATTTTGCGCCAATATCTGAAGATATTTACCTCTTTTCACGCTTGATGCAGTTTTTCCTGTAGAAATCCAGTG
>JAAXHI010000267.1:0-3902 GCA_012270875.1 Candidatus Poribacteria bacterium
CATTTATGAACCACCCTCAATTAACTATTCTCCCTATTTTGCGATTACCATTTTACGTGATACTCTCACTTGGTCAGTTTGAAGTGTGTAGAAATATACACCACTTGCGACAGGTTCACCAACAGTGTTACATCCATCCCAATAAGCTGCCCGGGCTTGTGTTCTATAGGTTCCAGCAGCTTGAAAACCCAGTTTAAGTCGCTTAACAGATTCACCCTTTAGATTGTATATGGTGATAGACACATCGGTTGCCTGCGCCAAATCGTAAGGTATCCACGTTTCAGGATTAAATGGATTCGGATAGTTAGGCAAAAGTACCGTTTTTACAGGAGCTGCTGAATCTATTAACACCTCTAAGTTAGCAATCCCTTGCCGAAATAAGTTAGTACCGTCATCGGCTAAACGTGCCGCTCTAAGCAATTGTTCAATCCTATCAACATGCTGAAGTGGCATAGAAATAGATTTTGGTGCTGCGGGGTTGCTTGACTCACCTAAATGCGAAGCAACAAATAGCAAATCAATTATATCAACACTACCGTCCTTATTTACGTCAACTTTCGGATATTCGAGCGTATCTGCTTCAAAACTGTTTGCGACTAAAAGGAGGTCTTGGACATCAACAACCCCATCATTGTTGACATCCCACGGAAGAAACATAGTAGCAAAATTTCGTTCTTGGTTAGCAGGTAAAGCCGCTTGCCAACCAGCACGTAGACGTTCACTCAGATGCGAAACAAGTTCCGAATTTTCTGGAAGATCAGCGATGTTCACTTTCTCATCGGGATCGGTGTTATGGTCATAAAGTTCTTTACGGGGTAATGCGCTTTTTACAAATTCAGAATATCGATATCTTTGCGTCCGTATAGATCGTTTCCCGTATTCTTTGCCAGTTTTGCTGAAGGCAGCTGATTTCCAAGGCGTGGTAGGTTCTTGAATTACAGGAACCATACTCAGACCTTCCAGTTGTTCAGGAATAGGCAGTTGACAGGCATCACACAAAGTAGGATAGATATCAACCAGTTCAACAAGTGCGTCCGTTTTGACACCGATATGCTCCTGTCCAGGGATGCTAACGATAAGAGGTGATCGAAGTGCTACCTCAAACAAGGTATTTTTCCCCCAAGTTTCATGCTCGCCGAGATGAAATCCGTGATCCCCACAAAGCAGGACAACTGTTTTCTCTGTTAATCCAAGCGTATCAAGTTGATCTAAAACGCGTCCGACTTGTGCGTCCATATAACTTGTTGCAGCCATATATCCCCGAATTAACTCTAATGTTTTTTCTTGAGAAAGAAAAGTTGAGGAGAGAGGCGTTGCTCCTGAAGGAATATCAGAGTAAGCTCTTAATTCGTGCGCAAATGGAATAACAACATCTGGAACTTTATCGGTAATAGGATCATCATATAAGTCGTAATATTTAGTTGGCGCGTCAAAAGGCATATGTGGTTTGTTGAACCCAACAGCAAGAAGAAACTGTAGATTTTGAATTTCCTCTAAAACCTCCACAGTATGCTTCGCAGTTTGGCCGTCCCTTAGCTCATCATCGGCAACGTCAAGAGCCTGCCAAGAAGGGATACCTTTATACTGTGACCGTCTTATTCTCCAACCTGGAGCACTCCATGAAAGTTCATCGTCAAATGCCGCGGGGCCGTGTGTGATTTTACCGATAGCACGCGTGTGATAACCGGACGATTTGAAATGTTGCGGGAAAGTAACCGCATCAGGCACAGTCTCCCGAAAGTAGGTGTAATTATCTTGGACCCCATTTGTCTCCGGACGCAATCCAGTAAGTATGGAAGCACGAGAAGGATTGCAAACCGGATATTGACAATAAGCACGATTAAAAAGAGTACCTCTCTGTGCGAGTCTATCAATGTTAGGCGTGTGTATCTCTGGATGTCCATAGCACCCCAGCAACGGTCGCAAATCATCTATAAAGATAAATAAAACGTTATATTGACCTTGGGCGTTAGTTTTTCGTTTTGGTAAAAGCCCTGTTGTGAAGGCGGCCGCGCTTGCTTTCAAACTTGTTGATAGGAAGTCCCGCCGCGTAATAGGACGTTTTGCTGAGGATTGTTCTTGCATATAACTCCTACGGAAATACAATGGACATCTCTCCATCTCTCATAGATTCTCTGAATAGCATAAGGAGTTCTTCTTCACTCTTTTCAGGAAATTCAAATGATAGACGGAGATATTCAACGATTAACCCATCAAATGAACTGATGTACTCAAAGTAAAACATTCCTAATGTATCCCCGTTTAGTTTCTCAACAAAGGCATCTTCGAGATTCTCAAGTCCTTCTAACAATTCAGGATTTTCAAGGTTCTCTTGGCGATATATCTCCACCAAATCAACCCACAGTCCTTTTCTAAAACTGAGTTCTTCTTTAAAGATGTTTTCAGAGGCAGTGAACACGGTAGAAAAATCGCCTGTTGTTTCGGCTTTTTGGTGGGCCTCTGCCCGTCTTTCATTGACTTTTTGCATTGCTGCTCGCGCTTTTTCTAAAGAGCTCTGCGGAGGGGGGATAATTTCCATAATTGGCTGTTTCATCTCTTGGTCACATCCGATGAGCGAAACGAATGCGCAAAGCATTAACACAATCAATAATCTCATTTTAACTCCTTTTCAAATTTTCAAGTAAACTGTGAATTTACTATATGGTTGTCCTATTTTAACAGTCCACTTACGTTAAAAAGTGCACTAACTATTATACCTTAATTTCCCCATTATGTCATGGAAAATAGGTGCAATTTTCGGATGAATGTCAAACGGTTTCCTGGCAGGTACGGGATGCAGGGTCTGTCGAGCATACTCTTGAAAAGTATTGTCCGTTGGTAATTCACAGAAATCGCATAACGCGGCAAGTATCCTATCTGGATCCGATGTCAAATCCTCAAATCGGATGAGATGGATACAATCAGATGAGGTTTGCATTAAACGGAGTCCCTCTTGCATAGTGAGTATCCATTCTACGGCGGCTCTGTCGAGATGCCGTTCAAAATGCTTAACCTCATCAGCGATTCCAGAGAATATTAAATCTGTTTTAACAAGTTGTTCGACCAAAATCTGCCACTTCCGATCATGGATTCCCCACCAGTCGTGTTTCTTTCCATTAACCTGAACACCGAGCCGCTTCGACCAAGTTGCGATCGAATGGCATGTATCCCAACCATTTCGGACGAGAAAGATGAAACGGGCATCGGGAAATAGGGCACGGACGAAATCCACTCTGAAGATGAGTTCTGGATATTTATCAACAAGACGCTTTGAACAGGTTGCTGTCAAATAAGCACCAAACATTTGAACAGCACGTTGCCGCATTTTGTCTGTTACATCTTCCGCTGTAAGACGATATTTTGCGTCGCCTTGACTATAGTTTCCGATGATGTCTTCATTCGGATGGATCAGATGCCATACTGCTTTCGGTTCGTTGAGGTAGCCGACTTCTCTGTGCATGGAAAGTACGATGCCGAGTATTGTGGTACCACTGCGTCCGGTGCCTAAGATGAAGATAGGTTTCTCAACAGGCTTGTATTTGCGATTATTCTTGGAAACTGTTTTCAAAAGAGCAAAGACGAGTGGATTGATCCAGCGACCTTTTGTGGTTACAGGACGACCTTCAAAGAGGGCATAACTCATGAGGCGCGTCAATGCTTTCGTTGGACGTGTTTTGATATAATTCGGATTAATTTGAGCAATCATATTTTTATATTACTTTGCAGTTCGGTTAGGCAGATTTGAAACTCGACATTTTTATATTACTTTGCAGTTCGGTTAGGCAGATTTGAAACTCGACCTGCTTCTCCGTAGATCCGCTCTCCATTTCATTACGAGCTACATCTCCGAGATACTAAATAGAATCAAATTCGTCTTTTTAGGGTTTCACGGATGTTTTTCA
>JAAXHI010000267.1:3940-21325 GCA_012270875.1 Candidatus Poribacteria bacterium
AGGTAAATTTCAGCGGAACTGAGTTCATCCTCTGCTGTGTTGCTGTGCCAACTGTGCGCTCGATGCGGGTTGATACCGAGTTGTTGCGGTTGATCCTCTGCGACGGAAGAGCCGACTTGTGGCACTTGGAGCATCTCATCAACGTAAGTAATACCAACAAAATCACACAGGGATTTGACCGTCGTTTCAGGGCATGCAAGGAGCTCCTCAAAGTAGATAGAAATAACTCGGTCATGCTGTAGAAACCGATCCGCGGCACTAACAGCAGTTCGCCATATATGGCTGATGGTTATCGGGTGATAGTTCATCCAATCACGCAGCATTTCTTTTATAGGCAGATCACTTCCACCGAGGAATCGGCGTTTCCACTTTCTTTTCTGGGATAGTAGTACGTCGCGCGGGTCGCGAATCATGTTAATAACCCGTGCGCTTGGGTAAAGTTCAAGGATATCTGCAATATAAAAGACGTTACGTGGCGTTTGGTCGCAAGGGATCGTTTTATCGTTTTCAGCTGCCTCATGGTAGAGAAAGGCTTCAAAGAGAGAAGCCGATGTATCTGGATATGTACTTAAACGCTCAAGAAACGCTTGTGCCTCGCCCAAGAACCGACGCGAGTTTCCATGTGTCCGATACCCTTCTCGTTGAATACAGTGCAATTCGGAAGCCAGTTCCCCTGCGGTTTTTTCATCCAATCCCGATGAAAATGGTGGTGCGCATAATTGACCAAAAAAGTGGAGTTCACCGAAGGTATAAACACTTGGGTGTTTTCCGAATATACGTCCCATCATGGTTGTTCCACTGCGGCTATTCCCTACTACAAAAATCATTTTTTAATGGCTATCAGCCATTGGCTGTCGGCTTTCAGTAAGAAAGTTTTGGGTTCACCAAATGCTTCTTTGTTGACAGCCAATAGACTACCTCTTTATCTTCAGGATTCCGAAACTGTTTTTAGGGATAGTGAATTCAGTTGCCTTCCCAGTCCATTCTCGGATGCGTATTTCGATTTTACCGGATCCTTCCATTTCGGCATTGCCCCCATTCGTTGCATTGAGTCTCTCATCTGCAACATAACGATAGGTAACATTGCTTTCGTAGGATTTACCATCAACGGAGATTTTCGGGACGTGTTGCTCACCTGTACGATTACTGATGAGAATGACAAGGTCCGCAGCGGCTTTTTCCCCGATTGCTTGTGCCTGAATCCCAGACATCTGTTTTCCTTGATATTCCATAGCACCTGCGAGAATAGGCGGATTTTTCACTGAGAGTGCGAACTGCGTATCAGCGTCTGCGAATGCTTCACCAATGAGTTGAAAAGCCGGGTAAACAGTACGCCGAATAGTGTTCCCGAAATCCGATTCCGGTTCACCGCCATATTTCCAAAAGGTCTTCGGGTTCACAGACGTTATGGGTGAAAAGACGGGGAACCCTTTGCCAGGACCGGTGATAACATGAAAGTTCGCTTGTGTGAGGTTAGGCATTGTTAACATCTTGAGAAAAAAATCGCCGACGTACATTGCATGGAGTTGTGTATTTGCGACACGGTTAGCAGGATTCGCGATGTTCCACTCGGTTATCCACATTTCCTTATTCGGAAATAATTTTTCATAGTAATCAAGTGCATCGGTGACAGCAAAGTGTATCCAGCCCATGAGATAACCTCGCATCTCCTCCATCTTCTTTTTTCGGATGGCTTTGTATGCGTAGACATGGACAGTGTAGGCATCGTAAAAACTGGTATCTACTGCGAGTCCTTTATCCCATTTCCGTTGCGATGTTTTTACCAACCAACCCTCTTTGTGGAATGCAATTGGCGTAGCACAGACAGATATTTTTATATCTGAGTTAACGGTTTTCATCGCTGCTGCGTGTTTTTTGGCTTCGGCTATGTAGGCTTCAACAGTAGGGTATTTATTGCGGTAGTGCGGCAGATAGAACTCGTTCCCAAGTTCCCAATGTTTAACATGATACCCCTTATTTTTCGTATAACGCACCCATGCTGCACTTTCTTCTGGGCTGCCTGTCCATAAGTTGACAACAACAACGGGGGTTATAGTCAGCATGTTGCACAACTGCATAAAGTCGTCAAAAAGAATTTTACCGTCCCGCCGTCTTTGAAGTTTGACGTAATTTCCCTTATTTCGTTGATTCAGTTTTGGGTTGAGAGTTGATGTCATCTCATCCTGAAAAAAACCTCCAGGTTTCCAGTGATAGAAGTTCCCTACGGTACCGCCCGGGAATCGCAAAGTCTTTGGGGCAAGTGCCTCGGTTAGTTTGACAAAATCGGGATCAAGGTAACCATAATCGCCACTGATCATGTTTGTGTTGAATCCGTAGAGTGCATGGCGAAGTGGTCGTGCATTGTGTGTGTCAATTTCTAAATGTAGCATATCAGGCAACGGCTTTTCCTTTTCACATCCGATACTGAGCATCGACATTATTAAGATCGATAAAATTATACAAAACTTTCGGCGAAGTTTGTCAAAAGCCTGATAAGCATTTGTAAAGTGGAAATGTGCATTGACAATTAGTATAGACATAAAGACTTCATAGTGTTATCTTCAAAGCTCTATAGGTTGGCAGTGCCCTATCACTGGCGAACATAAGACCTGCACAGAGCCAGAAGTAAAAGCCGTAGCCTCGATATTCAAGGGTTCGATTAAAAAATAGCAGAAATACGGTAACAGCGACGAGGCAAAGCATGATGATTGCAATCCGCTGGCTCAAGCGCGACGCAGACACACCTGCGCTTATAACAGATGATGTACTGACGGATCTTTTGTAGAGGTTGAAGGCGGCGCGAAAGAGTTGGTAAAATATTAAAGCGAAAAAACCGAGTCCCAAGAGTCCATAAAAACAGAGGATCGCCACCCAATATACATCTTTGAAACCGCTTTTACTGAGCACCTTCAGCAGAAATGAACGTTTGCTCATATTGAGTTTTTCAATTGTGGTGTTCTGGTCTGCACCATAGCCTAAGATAGGTTTGTTCACGAGGACGGTTGGGACATTTCCGATTAATGCGCCGAGTCGCTGTTTTTGTGCGATACGGACATAGGAACCCGAAAACACGCCTGTTACGTTTCCGACGAGTCCAACCCTTGCTTTGCGCGGGTTTATGTATTCAAGATTGAATGGATTCACAACAGCCAATAATAGCCCGAAGGTTAGTGCCATTGCTAACCCTAATCGAAGCGTCTTTTTCCACCCATAATGGAAGTAGTACCATGCCGCGCCAGCAAGGAGGGCAGAGAACGTGGCAGCGCGTGAATATGAACGTGCGATAAAGAAAAAGAGTATCGCTGCACCAAGCAGGTTTAGGTACTCCAATTGTCGGACACGAGACAGATAGACAATGAGCACAAGAATCATAAAGATCCCGTAAATTACGGTATCGCCTAAAGTCCCGTAGATACTCCCAATTTCTCTGCCGATCTCAAGTAATCTGTATTCTTTTGTAAATCCAGCGATGCCGATCGTTGATGGACGTGGTAGGAAGAAATCAAATGCGGCGGGACCCCCGACCCATTGAATGAGGCCGGCCGCGAGTTGGAAGATACCGATACCGAGGATTATTCGTAAAAACGTTGTAATTTTTTTTTCTGATAAGGAAGAGTTTGCAATGAGATAAAAGAGCACGATATATCGAGCCATTGGTCGGATATTGTAAAGACTTCCCATCAACGGTGACCCGTTCACCAGTATTGAGAGTAAAACGACACTATAGAACCCGATAATTGGTAAATCAATTGCTGTTTTGACGAATGGGATACCTTTATAGAGTTTATGGACGACTAATTTCCCAAAGGCGACATAGATGAGCATTTCGCCTAAAAATCTTAAATAGGAATAGATAGTATCACTGACGGGTAGAAATTTTAGGACGAACTCTTCAAAAGCGACGTATCCTGTCAAAAAGTAAATCATTATTTTATGGCTATCAGCAGTCAGCAATTAGCAATCAGAAATCGTCTTGTTTCACGTTATATGCTGTTTTTTTTAGGCGACAGCACCCTAATTGCTAAATTCTATTCCAAGCGGAGAGGTCTCTGTTTAATAACTCGGCTAATTGCTCGTTAAAGGGTTTAAAATACGCCATCTGGCGTTCACGTGTCTCCGGACTGAGTGGTGGTGGAATCGATTCCATATTTTTCTGGGGTTTGTCGTTCCAATCCAGGACGGCTTTTCTCAATTTGTAAGCGGTAGCATCGGGTATAAGTTTCCGAATGGCTCTTCTTAATGGATTGTGAGATGCAAGAAATTGCGTAAACAGATAGTTGAATCGTTCGGAACGCGGCATAGCGGCTTGGTTATGCCTTTCGCCGATGACAGGCTTAAAGTCAGTGCTGACCCCGATAGGATCAAAGAGTTGTTGGCAAACAGCTGCGGCATCTTCCTTCAGGTCGTCGGTTAAAATGCAATGTACACGGCTTGAACCGAATTGGGTTATTAGACTTTTGACATGTGGATAATAGATACTGTTGTATTGATAGGCACACTGTCGCCATTTAAACCAGTCTTCGTTTAGACGTGCTTCCTCAGCAGCGAGTGCCTCTTCATAAGTTTTAATGTTTTCCCAACCTCTCCGTCGAGCCCACCAATAGGCGGAGTATGCGCGTGCCACAGGTTCTCGCAGGAGAACGACGAGGTGTACATCAGGGTTGTGTTCATAAATCCGTTGCATGACTTCTGGCGAGTGCATCACCATCACATTTTTAGCGATAAATCGTTTATCCACAAGGTCGTCGTGAGCGTGTTCACCGATAAAGTATTTCGCGAAAGCCCATTCATATCCGCGACCATACTCCCGGTCTTGCAGGAAAAACGTCATTTCTGGCTGTGCGTGCGTGTGTATATCTGGATGTTGTTCCAAATAGCGGAGCAACGAGGATGTTCCAGATTTTTGTGCGCCAACAATCATGAGTTGGATGCTGGTAGCGGTTTCCATGGTAACGGTCTTCCAATCAGTTCGGCAAGGGCATCAATATCGTGCTGGTAATAATCGATTAAGCGATGTTGTGTTTCCTTTGATAACTGAATTTCCTTATCAGGTTGCGTGTTCAAGCGGAGATAGATCGGTTCAATTGTCCGCCTAATCGCGCGCAATGGATTATGAATGATCGGTTTGTTATGGGTCCACTGACGCAGTCGGAATCGGAGGTCTCTATATCTCCGATGCACTTCAGAATTTCGCATGTTCTCCGTGCGATTGGTTACTTTAAAGGCATAATCGTTATAAAAATCGGCATCTATGTCAGCGAACTTGCATAAATTTGCCATAACAACGGCTGGTTGTGCCGCGAGTTCCTCATAAAAGAGGGTATGAATGCGCGCTGGACCGAATTGGTCAAGATATGGTTGCAAATAGACAGCATAACACCCTTGCTGAAGGGTTTGCATGTGCTGCACTTCTGCCTCTTTTCCCTCTCGTTCTGTGTCCAAGTAAGCGAATAGCGATTCAACGTACGCATCAAAATTCAGTGTTTGCGGTAATTTGCCAATCTGTTTTGCGAATCGGTACCACGAAATTAACCTTGAAATCGGTTCACGGAGACTGAAGACTAATTTCGCTTGCGGAAGAAATTCAGCGATTCTTTCACGTGCCTTTTCACAGTATAAATAGTCCGGTGTTGACTCCATGCGTAGTTGCGTTTCATGACAGTTAGGAAACAGAAGAGCATACGCTTCGGCATCACCTGTATACCGATATTTTGAAGGGAGCGGATAATCGCTGCTAAGAAAGAACCGAGTCTCCTTGTAAGTAGCAGCGCAAATAGCCGGATGGTCAGTCAGATAAGCAAACAACGACGTTGTCGCGGCTTTCGTAGTGCCACCTACAATGAGATAATTGTAATCTGCAACACTCTTCATTATTCTTTCCACTTTCCTGTGGACGGCACAACGGCGTGTGCCTACTACTTTTAAAACCAAGAGACCCGCGTTCTCCTAAGGAGGTACGTAATGAGATAATTGTAATCTGCAACACTCTTCATTATTCTTTCCACTTTCCTGTGGACGGCACAACGGCGTGTGCCTACTACTTTTAAAACCAAGAGACCCGCGTCCTTCGGAGGAGGTAGGTCAGATTTCCGACAGCAAGGAGTGCGGTGATTGATATGGACAATGCGACCCCGAGGATCCACCACGTTTGGATCAAGCCGTAAGCGATTAGAAAATTAAGAGCAGCCATCGTTACCATATTTGCGAAAACAAGTCGGTAAGCCTTTTGCGCGTAGAGTCCGGCGTTTAGTACAGGTATCAGACAGGAAAACAGCATGCCAGTACTGAGCCAAAACAGGAGTTGCCCTATTAATTTAATTGATGCGCTATCAAAGTCGCCACGTCCATACAACAACCCACTAATTTTTCCGTGAAATATTAACATGATTAAGGTCACCGGAAATGCGATGATTATAGCGGTTCGCGTATTTCGGTTGACGGTTTGTTCTAATTTCTGTTTATCGTTTACCGCGTCGCTGGCTGCCATATCGGGCAAACCTGTTGTAGCAATACTGATACCGATGAGGGTTTGTAACGCCGAGAAAATCTGGAATGCGCATTTATAGAGTGTAATAACTCCTTGTCCGAGTTGAGAGACGAGGTATATTTCAATTAACAGACGGTTCACGATCTGTCGAACTGCGAAACCGAGCGTCGGTAAGGTGACGGTATTTTTCAAGGCGCGCAGCGTATCGAGAGAGATACTCGTATATTCATACCGGTGTCCAGTTCGATACACCCCGATGCTTAACCACGCGAAATATAAGAAGAAACCTGCTGTATAGGCTATTGCCACATAGTTTTCAAGATTTTGTGCGTTCCACAGAAACAGAAATACAATTGCTGCGACACCAGCAGGTAGTGTGTTGCGGAGTGCAACCGTTTTAAAATGCTGCCGACTGTTCAGGAACGCTCCGAGTACCGTGCTACCGCATCCAAAGATAATCAGTGGTGCGAATAATCGTAACAGCACTGTCCCGCTTTGGACATTGATGGTAGACTTGCGTAACAATCCACCCACGATCCACGGTGCGAGAAGTTCAATTAGAACGAAAATCCCGAAACCGATACCTATAAAAAAAAAGAGAAGACTGTTCGTGAAGCGTCGGTACTGTGTGTGTGTCATCTCTTGTTCGCGTGTCACAAAGAGCGGCACAAGACTAAATTTAGCACCTTCTCGAACAATCGTATCAACAACAAGGACAATTGTTAATGCGGTAATGAGTTCATCAGCCGTAGTGGTGAAACCGAAGCGATTCGGAATAAATAGGACACGCACCAAAAGGCCCAAAGCCATTCCAGCACAAGTAATCACCATTACCCAAAAGGTTTTATAATGACTTTTGGAAACCTTCGGCTTTCGGCTTTCGGTAGATCCTTGTGGCAGTTGCGTATTTCTTGATGCCATAATCCCTCTTTACCGATTGCTGATTGCTGATAGCCATTTATTTCCAGCCTTCTGGCAGATTTTTGCGAATCTCAATGTCATCAAACAATTTGGAAGTCCTTGCGCCAACGGACTTCGCCCATACCGCCATCCTCCTTAAGCCGTCTGGCAGTGTAACCTGTGAGGTTGTCCTGAAGGCCTTGTGGAATTTTTCGTGTGAGCAATAGGCGTGCTTTACCTCTTCTCTTTCGCGAAGATATTTCACCGGCACCTCTTTTTCCATCGCAGTCATGACTAAATCGGCTAACTCGTTCACAGAGACGTGTTTATCCGACCCGACGTTAAAAATCTCACAAGACGCTTGGGGTATATCCACGGCACTCGCAATATGTGGTGCGACATCGGCGATATGTGTGAACGCTCGTGTCTGCTCACCATCTCCAAAGATAACCAACGGTTCACCTTGCATAATTTTGTTCATGAAAATGCCGACGACGTTTCGATACTTATCGCCGATATTCTGAAGTTCGCCGTAGACGTTGTGGGGTCGGAAAATGGTATAGTCTAAATCGAAGAGTCGTTTGGCAGCGACGAGTTCCTGTTCAACGGCGTATTTGGCGATGCCGTAAGAATCTTCAGGCATCGGTGTAAGTCCCTCGTGCATCGGGAGTTGGTTCGCGCCGTAAACAGCAATAGAAGAGGTGAATACAAACCGTTTAACATCATAGTTGACTGCGGCATTAATGAGGTTCACACTTCCGATAAGGTTGTTTTGGTAATTAAATCGCTTGATGAAGTGGCTCAGTCCTTCTGCTGCATAAGCGGCGAGATGATAGACATAGTCGAATTGATATTGCTCACAGAGCTGATTTATCAGTGCGACATCAAGGATGCTGCCTTCAATGAAAGTTGCAGCAGGATTAAGATTCCCACGGAAGCCTCCGCTCAGGTCGTCAAGTGCAACAACGTCTGTGTTCCCTTGACGAAGAAGTTCGTCAACAACGTGCGCGCCCATAAAGCCTGCGCCGCCAGTAACCAATGAGGTTCTTTTCATGTTTTTTACCTTTACTTTAATACCACAAGCCGTTTTGTCTGTTTGAATGTCGGTGTTGTTAATTCGTAGATATAGACACCGTCTGCTACAGTATTTTAAAAATTGGATAACTCGTATAGAATTTCGTTTTCGAGGTGCCATCAGTAGGCATCAACAGACGTTTCAAAATAGTTCATCAGTCCTATTTGTGTAGAGGTGCCGTGTATTTCTTCATTTTTGGGCAAAATGGCATATATCTTGTAATTTAGTTTACTTTTGGATGAGCATTTTACGGGAAGCCGTAAAATCTCCGGCAGTAAGTGTATAAAAATAGATACCACTCGCTATAGACTCACCGAACGCATTACGTCCATCCCAATACGCCGCACGCGATTTATTGTGATAGATGCCTGCTGACAATTGACCCAGCTCCAGCCTCCGTATGAGTTTCCCATCGATAGAATAAATTGAGATACTAACCTTCGCCGGTTCTGACAATTGATAGGGTATCCACGTCTCTGGGTTGAACGGATTCGGGTAGTTTGCCAGCAGTGCCGTCGCTTCAGGCAATCGCTCTCTACTATCAAGGAGCACCAAGAGTTGCTCCAAGATAGAGATCCCCTTTTGTAGGTTTGGTATTTCGGCATCCAATTGTTTAGCAAGTCGAATCCATTGGGTCAGTTTGGCAACGGTGAGATGCGACGATTTAACCGCACTTTGACTCAGGGATGGCGCATCTGCTTCTGAACCCACCTCCACCGCAACTGTGAGCAAATCTATCAGGTCAACAACACCATCACTGTTGACGTCTGGATAGATGTTTGTTGCTGCGAGTGCTTCCAAGTCTGGCGTGTGAAAGTTTTCTGCGATTGAGACGAGATCTGACACGTTTACAATACCGTCGCGGTTCACATCCTCCGGTTTGTAGGTTAAAGGCGTTTGGTTGCTATCATTATATTTTACCAAATTCCCTATTAATCCGACAAGTGGCGAGAAATCAGATATATGATTACTGCTAAGGTCTAATACTGTGAGATTTACCAGCTCTCTGAGTGGGGACACATCCGATATTTTATTATCGTGGAGATCCAGTATTGTCAGATTTGTCAAATTTCTGAGGGATGCCACATCCGATATCTGATTGCCATCAAGATCCAGTTCCGTTAGTTCTACCAATCCAATAAGTGCGGATATATTCGATATCTGATTGTCGTCGAGGTCCAAAAAAGTCAGTTTTATTAAGTCCGCAAGCGGTGTCACATCTGCTATCTGATTGTCGTGGAGATCAAGGAATATTAGGTTTCTTAAAACGTTGAGCGCAGATATATCTGATACCTGATTGCCATCAAGATCCAGTTCCCTTAACCTCGTTAAAGCCATCAGGGGAGACAGATCCGATATCTGGTTGCCATCAAGGTCTAAATAAGTCAGTCGTGTCAAGTTTTTGAGGGGTGTGATGTCCGAAATTTCGTTGTCATCAAGATCCAACCACTCCAGTCTTATTAGATTCTTGAGGGGTGTGATATCCGAAATTTCATTATCATCAAGATCCAACTCTATCAATTTTGTCATATCTTTGAGTGGAGACACATCCGACATGGGGTTGTCATCAATATCTAACCGTCTCAGATCTATCATATTTTTAAGGGGTGTCACGTCCGAAATTTGATTGTCCGAAATATCGAGAATCATTAACTTTGTCAAGTTTACAAGTGGAGACAGGTCGATTATTTGGTTGGTGTCAAGATCTAACCATATAAGATTTGTCATATCTCTAAGTGATGTCACCTCCGACAATTGGTTTTCTTCAAAATCCAGGTGTTCCAGTTTTGTCAAGTTTCTGAGTGGAGAGACATCAAATATCCTGTTACTTCTGAGATAGAGTTGTATCAAGTTCGTCATATTTTGGAGTGGGGAAACATCTGATATTTCATTTTCGCGAAGATATAGAATTGTTAGGTTTGTCAAGTTTTTCAGTGCGGAGACATCCGACAAACTATTCTGCCCAAGATCTAAAGACATCAAGTTTGTTAAATCTTTGAGCGGAGCCACGTCCGATATTCTGTTCCAATTTAGGTCGAGTTCTACCAAATTTACCAAATCTTTGAGTGGGGAAACATCTGATAATCGGTTTAATCTGAGATACAGATGTGTTAAGTTCGTCAAATTTTTGAGGGGTGTCAAATCGGATATTCGATTACGCCCAAGGTCTAAGTATGTCAGTTTCGTCAAGTTTTTGAGAGGGGTCAAATCAGATATTTTATTACGGTTAAGATGTAATTCTCTCAAATTGATAGCAAACTCAAGACCTGTTAGGTCTTGAATAACAGATTCAAAGGGATCATCTGTAGACCTGCACACCCATCGACTTGCGACATCCGGCACCGTTTCCGATAACGGCAAAAAGCGGCATGGGCTTGCTTGAAGCACTTGTAAACTTGCCAGATCTGCCTGCGTAATGAGGTCTCCTACTTCTTTTCCCAATGCTAATTGAAGTTCAGCACGGAGGTTAGGGTCGGGAATATGGACAGTCTTTGCTGTTGCGATTTGATGAGGTGTCCCAACAAGCAGGTACGTGGTGAGGATCAGAGTGACGACCCAAGCACGTCTCATGTTTCGGATCGAGCGTTGTGTGTCGGTATATGTGAAAAGTCTCAAGATATTGCGCTCCTTACATTCGTTTTCGGTATAACCCAGGTACCAAGCGTAGTTGGGTATTACTTGCGTATGATCATTTTATGGGAATTCGTGAAATCATCAGCAGTGAGTGTATAGAAATAGACTCCACTTGCTACGGACTCACCGAACTCATTCCGTCCATCCCAATAAGCCGCGCGGGATTTGTGTTTATATACACCTGCTGGCAATTGTCCCAATTCTAATGATCGAACAAGTTTCCCATCCGCAGAATGAATTGAGATGCTAACGTCCGATGTTTTTGCTAACTGATACGGTATCCACGTCTCAGGGTTGAATGGATTAGGGTAATTTGGTAAGAGTGCCGTGTTTTTGGGGAGTCTGTCTTGAGTCCTGAGAATTGCTAAGAGCTGCTCTAAAACATCTATTCCTTGTTGTAGATTTGTTTCTGTCAAATCAAGTTGTTTTGCAAGTTGAATCCACGCGGCGAGGTCTTTGGCAGTGAGATTATATTTTTCAATCTGATTTTTGCTAAGTGTTGGCGCAGCGGCAGCAGCATCTATTTCCGAAGCAGCAATTAGTAAATCTATCAAATTGACAAGCCCATCGCCATTGACATCTGGATAGATGTTCATTTGTGCCAGAGCCTCCAAATCAGGATCGGCAAAGTTTGATGCAATTGCAACAAGATCCGCGAGATTTACAGTGTCATCTCGGTTGACATCTGCAAAACTGAAAGGAGGTTCTGTTTGATTGCTAAAATCGTATTCTATCAGATTATCTATTAGATCGGTGATTGGTGAGAAATCTGATATGTAATTGTGGCTGAGATCAAGCACTGTCAGTTTTGTCAAGTTTTTGAGGGGTGTCACGTCTGATATACGGTTGTTATCAAGTTCTAACAAGAATAGATTTGTCATATCTTTAAGAGGGGCAAGATCTGATATTGTGTTGTCGTCAAGTTCCAGTTTTCTCAGTTTCGTTAAAGGCTTGAGGATAGAAATATCAGATATCTTGTTGTGCGCAAGATCCAGGATTGACAAATTCGTTAAATATTTGAGAGGAGATATATCTGAGATTCCGTTGCTGTCAAGATCCAGATCTATCATTTTTTTCATATCTTTTAGTGGTGTCAAATCCGCTATCGGGTTGTCGGAGATATCCAGATGTATCAATTTTGTCAAGTTTTTTAGGGGTGTAGCATCCGATATCTGGTTTTCGTCAAGAGAAAGGTATCTTAGATTTATTAAATTTTTAAGTGGAGACACATCTATTTTAGAATTGTGGTCAAGATTAAGGTATGTAAGTTCTACCATATTTTTAAGTGAAGACACGTCCGATATCTGGTTATCTCGAAGGGAGAGATATATTAGTTTTGTCATATCTCTTAATAGTGTCACATCTGTTATCTGGTTATCTCGAAGGGAGAGGTGCGTCAGTTTTGTCAAGTTTTTTAGGGGTGTCACATCGGATATTCTGTTGCTGAGAAGATCCAATTCTATTAGATTTGTCAAGTTTTTTAGGGGTGTCACATCTGTTATCTGGTTAATTCCAAGGGAGAGGTGTGTTAAGTTTATTAAATTTTTTAGGGGTGTCACATCTGTTATCTGGTTAATTCCAAGGGAGAGGTGCGTCAGTTTTGTCAAGTTTTTTAGGGGTGTAGTATCGGATATCTGATTATTACTAAACTCCAACTCTATAAGATTGGTAGCAAACTCAAGACCTGTTAGATTTTTAATACTGGATACAAACGTATCATCAGTAGTCTCACATACCCAATGTTCTGCTAATGGTGTAAACCATCCTTTTTCCGACAGTAGCAAATAGCGACATCTGGCTTGAAGCGATTCTAAGCTCTCCATGTCGGACTGGGTGATATCAGCACCTGCCGCTTTGCCGAGTGCCTCCTCAATAACAACCCGTAAACCTGGGTCGGGAATGTGGACAGTCTGTGCCGATGCTGGATGATATGGAACTAAAAAGAGAATACACACAGTGAGCATTAGAATGACGACAGAAGCAACGCTTAAGTTGTCACATGAGAACTGTGTATGGGTATATTTATAAAGTTTCGAGAGATTATGGCACTTACATCGCATAATTTAGCATTACTTCCGGATAAACATTTTACCGGTAGCCTTAAAATCGTCGGCGGTGAGCGTATAGAAATAGACCCCACTTGCTACGGACTCACCAAATTCATTCCGACCATCCCAATAGGCAGCTCGGGTTTTGGTGTCGTAAATGCCAGCAGGCAATTGCCCTAACTCCAACTTGCGAACAAGTTTCCCATCAGCAGAATGGATAGAGATATTAACATCCGCAGGTTTTGCCAAGTGATAGGGTATCCATGTCTCTGGATTGAATGGATTTGGATAGTTCGCGAGTAGCGCGGTCTCTTTCGGTAGCACCTCTGTGAGACTGAGAAGTGCTAAAAGTTGTTCCAAGAGAGCAATCCCTTTTAGAGTCTGCGGATCGCGGGTATCAAGCTGGTTAGCGAGATGGATCCACTGTTTGAGCTTTTCGACAGTGAGATTAGCTGTTTCAACGGGGTTTTCGCTGAGCGTTGGGGCAGCAGCTGAACCTATCTCCGCAGCAATGGCGACTAAGTCTCTTATATCAACAACGCCGTCACTATTGACATCTGGATAGATATTCATCTGGGCAAGTGCAGCCAAATCGGGATCGTGAAAGTTGGATGCGACTAAGACGAGGTCTAAGATATTTACGTTCCCATCACGATTGACATCAGCGGGTTTGTGAGCTGGTATTGTTTGATTGCTGTTATCATATTCTACGAGATTTTCTACCAACCCGTCGATCGGGGAGAAATCTGATATCTGGTTATTGCTCAGATCTAACACCATCAAGTTTACCAAACCACTGAGCGCAGACACATTCGATACCTTATTATCGTGAAGATCCAGGAACATCAAGTTTATCAAATTTTTAAGGGGTGTCACATCTGATACCTGATTTCCATCAAGATCCAGTTCCATTAGGTTTACCAAATTTTTGAGGGGCGAAATATCCGATATACGATTGTCATCAAGGTCTAAAACTGTTAGGTTTATCAAATCGCTGAGTGGGGATACATCTGGTATCTCGTTGTCGTGAAGATCGAGGAGCATCAGGTCGTTCAAAACATTGAGCGGAGACACATCAGATATCTTATTGCCATCAAGATCCAGTTCTATCAGTTTTGTCAAAGTGCTAAGCGGAGATATATCTGAGATTCCGTTGCCATCAAGGTCCAGATAGGTCAGGTTCGTCAAGTTTCCGAGCGGGGATATATCCACTATCCGATTGTCATCAATATCCAGCCATCTCAATCTTGTCAAACCTGCGAATGGAGACGCGTCTGATATCTCATTGTCATCCAGATCCAGAAATGTAAGGTTAGTCAAATTGCTGAGCGGAGATACATCTGATAATGGGTTGTCGTCAATATCCAAACGTCCAAGTTTTATCAAGTTTCTGAGTGCGGATATATCTGATATCTGATTGTCGGAAATATCTAAGCGCGTCAGGTTTGTCAAGTTTTCGAGTACGGATATATCCGATACTTCATTGCTGTCGAAGTCAAGAAAAACCAACTTTGTCAAAGTGTTGAGTGCGGAGACATCCGATATACGATTGGACTGAATATCTAATGCTGTTAGATTTGTTAAATTTTCGAGTGCGGATATATCCAATACCTGGTTATCTCTAAGACTTAGGTGTGTCAGCTGTGTCAAGTTTTCGAGTGCGGAGACATCCGATACCTCATTGCCGCGCATACCGAGAAATATTAGATTTGTCAAATTTTTGAGGGGTGTTATATCGGAAAGTTGATTGACATGGAGGTCAAGATCAACGAGTTCTGTTAAACCACTGAGAGGGGAGACATCTGATATCCCGTTTCCACGAAGATTTAGGAATGTTAAGTTGGTCAAGTTTTTGAGAGGGGAGACATCCGATATACGCCAATTAGCACCAAGATCGAGGTATGTTAATCTTGTTAAATTTTCGAGTGGCGAGACATCCGATATTAGATTACGACCGAGATGCAGCTCCGTCAGATTCGTAGCGAATTCGAGACCTGTCAGATCTTTAATGGCTGCCCCATACGTATCATAGATTGGTAAACATGTCCACCTGTTTGGTGTCGACCAATTCCGTGTATCCTTTAGTCTTACAAAGCGACATTTACTGGCTTGAAGCGATTGCAAACTCGCCATATCTGCCTGAGTGATGTCTTCACCCACTCCTTTGCCTAATGCGGTTTCAATAACAGCGCGAAGACTGGGATCAGGAATATGGACGGTCTGAGCAGTTGCGATTTGAAGATGTCCGAAAAAGAACACTGCCGTGATAAAAACCAAGAAGATGACTTGGACGCAGCTCTGACTTTGTCGTTTAGACGCAACGTGCGTTGATTTAGTATATGCGAAAAATCTCAAAAAATTTACACTCCTTTGTTTAGATCAACGGATACACTTGCCTTAGATACACAGAGTTTCTCAACTATTGTATAAATTGCAGATGCCGCGTGGATCCTGATAGCAGGTTTATCCACATTGAAATGTGCGATAAGTCGCCCCGAGGATTCCACGCGGCTATCTGTCACTTTGGTAGATTATTGTGCCATGTTTGGTGCGCCCGGTGTCGCTTGTACGATTTGGAAATCACCGGTGCCATCTGGCAAACGTCCGTAAGCAACGTCTGTTTCTTGCGCTTCAAATGTAACACTATCCAGTACTCGATTGCCGTGTTCGTCTGTTCCGACAAGAATGACAGTTTCACCGTTTTTAGATAGTTTGAAGTTAGCATGCAGCCCTTCTGCGGCATCTACGTCGTCATCTAACCATACGACCAAGTACCCGTTTGCTGGGATCTCGGTATTTTCGGGAAATTCCCATTGTGTGAGTTCGTCCTCTTTGTCAGAAAGATACATCCCCGTGAGCAGTACAGCAGTATCGGTGAGGTTATATAACTCAAGCCAATCGTCATAGTCCCCCTGTGGGTCAGCGATAACATTGTCGTTGTCTGCCATCAACTCGTTAATAACGACAGAAGGCTCTTCCATAGATGCGTCAGGCATATCTGTCATACCGACCATATCATCAGGTTCTGCCATATCATCAGGTTCCGCCATGTCATCAGATTCTACCATGTCAGTGGGTTCCGTCATATCACCGGGTTCTGTCGTATCTGCATCTGGCATGACTGGTCCCACCATTTGCGTTCCCCGTTCACAAGATACAAAGGCAATACAACTTATCAAAACAGCAATCAGAAATATCTGGAATCTTAGCATAGTTAATGTCCTTTATTTTACATTGTAAATTAAAAAGTTAACGAAGAGTTCAATATCAGTTCTAAACCCTCAAAGCGACGAGTTTGTGCCATGTAGGGTATACTCTTCAGCATACAACCTTGCTAAAAAATTATACCACATTTGGTCTCATTTTTCAAAAATTTCATGTGTATCCGCGGTTTTTAAAAGCGTTGCATAAACGGTTTATCGAACTGAGACATCGCGGCAGTATTTAACGAAATCTGATTTAGGAGCGTGTCTTTACAAGAATTGTTGATAGACATTCATAATCTTTTCATAATGAATGTCGGCATTAAATTGGGTTTCGACCTTGTGGCGGCCTGCGCGCCCCATCTCTACAACTTCGTTTTTATGTTCAAACATCCATAACAGACGTTCCCGCAGTGCGTCTCGTTCACCGGCTGGAAAGAGCAACCCATCAACACCGTCTTCAATGAGTTCGGGGATCCCGCCGATATCGGCACCGATCGCGGGTTTGGCATAGGCATAAGACTCTAAAATAGACATGGGACAATTTTCATACAACTCAGATGGCAAGACCATACAAATACTATTCTGAATTAGGTCATGGAGTTCGTCGCCCTGTTTAAAACCGAGAAGATGGATATGCTCACACTCGTTTTGCTCAAGGATGCGCTGGATTTCGGGCATTGATTCACCGTCTCCGACGATATAGAGCGGGACGTGCTTGAGCGGCAGGGCTGCTTCTATCAATGTAAAAATTCCTTTTGCCCGATACAACCGTCCGAAATAGAGGATATAGTCCCCTACAGCGAAATTCGGTGTGATGTCGGAGACATCAACAAAGTTATGCACCGTTGATATTTTATTTTCTGGGATACCGTACTGTATCATCTTTTGTCGGTTGAAGTGACATACTGAAATAAAGTGATCAAACTTGTCGTGTGAACCGAGCATTCGAGAGACATAAGATTCGGTGACGTTCAGAGCAGTGCGTGCGAATGAACCTCTATTGCACCGTTTCGGGAGGGCGCGCCAAAAGTGTTT
>JAAXHI010000267.1:21408-31785 GCA_012270875.1 Candidatus Poribacteria bacterium
ACGCCTAAAATTGAAGCAGTGAGTCTACCGTAGTAAATGTGGAAATGGGCGAGGTCAATTTCTGCGTCCTTTAGCAATCGTCGAATTGATTTAACGGCATCGCGTGAATATAAAAAATTAAACAGGTCGCCTATTCCGGGTTGCTCGAAATCTGCGCCGCGTGGGAAATAGTGTTCCCATTCAGACGGTTCGTTCTCAGGGTTTGTCGCTGCGAATGGGATGACTTGATGTCCGTGATTTTTTAACAGTTCGGTGAGCGTAAAAAAGTATCGGTCAGAACCGCCTCGGACATAATAGTTTTGTGAGATTTTCAGAATAGTGTTCATTCTGCTATGGTCGGTGATGTTGCTTAGTTTCGAGTCAGATTTGGCATGCTCATACTGGATGTAGCGATCCTCAATTTAGGTTTCCGCGAACTGAGAGAATACATCTCGTACTGTTTTAAAACCAGGGATCATATACTCTGGGCGCGCTTGTAGTTCGAGGGGTGGATGGTTCTCGCCGAAAACATCTGCAGCGGTTGTCTCGGTATAAAATCCGCCATCGGTTAACTGTGCCAATTCTTTCACTTCAACAGCTTCTCCTGTCCCGACATCATAGGTGCCGATGGTATTTGAATCCTCAACATAACGGACGGCACGCACAACATCCTCTACATGGATATAGTCTCGGCGGAATGGATAGAAGACATAGCGGAGTGTCCGTCTCATGAGTTTTTCGGGTACAGAATGGTTTTCAGGGGGTCGGTTGTCCTCAGCACCGTAGACGTTGTAGAGCCTTAAAATACAATACTGTTCATTATTTGCGCGGATGTAATCTTCAGCAACTCGCTTGGACCATCCATACAATGATTTCGGAGAGATTGCCGTGCAAGATGAAATAAAAACGAGAAAGGCGTTTTCTTGACGCGCCATATCTGCAATTTGTTTTGTTGCTTCGTAATTCCATTTAAAGATGTCAGGGTCTTGATAGAGCGAATTGGCTATTGCGCCGCAATGAATAATTGTTGTTACTTTTTCTATTGAATTGCGTATTTCGGAGAACAGCGTCTCCCAACGCTGAAAACATCTATTTTCATCAAGCGTTTTCGCTGAAGGGTATGCTTGATGCAAGTGTCCACCGATGTAACCTTTGCTACCTGTTAGGAAAACCATCTCAATCACCTCCTTAGAAAAAATATATAGGTTTGTATAAAACAGCAATGCGGGTGCTATGAAACTCCAGCAACCGTAGGAAAACCCGCATCCAAGATGCCAATATTGTAACACATTCAGCACAAAATGTCAAGCCACAGATTACCTTGGAAGCCCTATAGCACGTTGATATTCAATAAAGAATTCACCCATTTATTAAGGCGTTGCGGAATTGTTGTGAGTTGGGCACGGAAAAGCGCGAATCCAGCATCGTCAGCAACCGGAATAGTCTTCAGTTGATATGGTGCGGTTTCGAGCGTATTCCAGCCTATAACTGTCGTGCGCGCTGATCGGAATCCACCGGTTTTCACAATCTCAATTTCACGCTCGGTATAATCACCGTTCGGGTAACTGAAATGGGCACATTCAATCTCCAAAAGCCTTTCTAAATCTACTTTGCTTCCGATAATCTCTTGTCTACATTCGGTTTCGGTGCAGTGCGGTAGAATCGGATGGAACTGGGTATGCGGTTGAAAGTCAACGTCCGTTGCCATCTCCTTCATCTCCACGATATTCAGTGCCTGCCTATCTGGATATACCTTTTTAGGTTCAAAGTCAGTTGTCTGTTTCAGATGTGCCAGCCGTTCTGCATTCGGCAGCCGTTTCAGTTTTTCTCTTTCCGCTTTAGATTGCCTATCTATTTTGAACCAAAAATGCCGATGTGTATTGATAATCTGTGTGCAAACAAAGAGCGTCGGACGAATACGATACTGCTTGAAAAGGGGTAAAAGTTCGATGTTCCCTGCGTGGCCGTCGTCGATTGTGATTACAACGCTTTTTGCGGGTATTTGTGAGGAGTCTTTCTGATGAATAGCAGCAACCAAGGTATCCAATGAGATGATGGTATAATGACGTGAAAGATAAGCGATATGTTTCGCGAAGACTGTCGGTTTCGTATCGTGATACATGAGGATGGCGACCCGGTTCCGGCAGAGGAATTCCCGAATGAGAATGTGTATACCTGATAAACAGATTAGAGTAGCCACTATATTCTTAAGAATTTTTATGTTTCCTTGCGGTTCGATAAGGTAGGCTGATCAAAAAACATGCCTCTCCGTAGAATCGCCCTCCATTTTGCGGCGTACTCGTCCATAAGCGATCTGCTTCATTACGGGCTTGTGGCTCTTGTGAACGGAGAACCCACGGCGTGTGCCTACTACTTTAGTCCAGCGAGGAGTATCAAATATGGAAAACCGGCATCGGCTATTCGGATCTCCACAAACGGTTCATACAGGACCGTGCCTATCTGTTTGATGATTAACCCTGGGTCAGCACCGTCTATAACAGTATCCATTATTTCAACAGGATCTGAACTTCCCCACCAGTTGTTTGGTATCCTAAGATCAAATTTTACATTTAACCTGAGCGCGAAGACGTTTGCATTTAAGTTGTTATGTTGAATGATAGACTGGACATTTTCACAGTGGATGCCAGTTTCATTCTTAGCAATATTATTCCTTTCAATACGCGGGAGTGTTTGCCGTCCGATTGTGCTAATTCCGATGTTATTGTCAAGGATATCGTTGTGTCGGATATGTGCATCGCTGCCGTCCAAAGCGATAGCGGTCTCATTGAACCGAAGCGTGCACTCGGCTACCGTCGGTGAGGTTGTTTTGATGTCCAGAGCGACTGTGGCGTATTCTATAACTGCCCCTCTGATAAAACTTTCCAAATCGTGTGTGTGGTCAAAGAAGATACCGTCCCAGTCACCGAGTGCGGGTCCAAGACTGTCAGATGTGAGATGTACGAGTTGTGTTACCTGCGCTTGTGCTAAGGGTGTTCCGACTTTTAAGATACCTCGGACTGCGATGCTTGCATTTCGTCCAAATTTAATGGTGGTGCTGGGTGGAATGTTGAGGGTTATATCCTGTGGAACTTCTAACGTATTATTTATAATATACGTTTTCTCCGATTCCCACGTTTCATTTTCAGTGAGTCGATAGTTTTCAAGCATAACTTCAGAACTATCTTCAGGTGCGTTAGGATTAGAGGTCTCTTGCGTTGTACAGCCGATGCCCACCGCTAAAGTAAAGCAGAAAACCAAGAGACAACGTTTTAAGTATTGACTTTCCATTTTCATAGATATTTTTCAATAAAGATGCTATTTTGTGGTGTTTGTTGCAATTTGCAAAGGTTTCCATCAAAAAAGTTGGATGCGAAGATTGATCCGAACGATAATAGTTCAGAGTCTTGGATCAACAGCCTCACTTTCAAGTGCGAGAATTCCGAAAACGCATTCATGCACATGAGACAACGGGTCCCGACGGACGAAACGCTCAAGTGCCTCAACACCGAGTGCGAATTCTCGAAGTGCGAGGGAGCGTTTGTGAGAGAGTCCGCGGGCACGGAGACGCTCCAAATTTTGGGGCAGCGTGTATTCCGGTCCATAGATGATCCGAAGATACTCACGCCCTCGGCATTTTACAGCGGGTTGTATCAATCCGCGCTTGCCTTGAACGATAAACTCCAGAGGTTTGATGACCACGCCTTCACTGCCCTGCTCGGTGCGTTCTTCCCATCGACGGATCGCTTCAGTTTGACTTGTGTCATCAGTCAGATCAACTGTTCCGTAGGAAGTCGCGAACAACAAGTTATGTTCAGAATTTTGACAGAGTTTGCTAAGTGTTTCCATGTGCCATAGATGGTTTTTGTCGAAATACACTGCGCCCTCCGTTGCGAGCAAGTGGAACGGTGCTAATTTCAGGTCTGCAATAGATTGAACCTGCCAGCAGTATTGCTGATAAGCCTCGACGTATCCGGTCACTGCTTCTGCGCGTTGACCATAGTCCTCCAATATAGATTGGACATCAATGCCTCGTCCGGCAGCGGTTTTCAGGGAGGCAACGGCTTCGTCCAAAGCGACACGAGCGGATACACCGACTGGCGCGTATTCTTGCCGTAACAACTCCTGCGCTTTCACCGACCAAGGCATGAGTTCGCAGTCCAAACAGATCCAATCTGTATTAAGGGCCTCCCAATAGTTGGCTTCGTCTATTGCCGCTTTCACCTGTTTCAACAGTTCGGTTTCAATCTCGGTGTCGTCAAAGAAACGTCTGCCGGTTCGTGTGTAACAGATACCGAGTGTGTCGTCTGCGACATCAAATCGGCTTTTTGCGGTTTTTGTATCTCGGCAAACGATAACGACTGCGCGTGACCCCATGTGTTTTTCTTCCCATACGACATTGGATACACCCTGTTTGCGATAATAGGTGAACGCCTCCGTTGGGTGTTCAAGCAAACCGGGGTTATTTGTTGTTTCGGTTGGAGACATTGTCGGTGGCAGGTATATCAGCCATTTTGGATCTACAGCGAAACGGCTAATTACTTCCAGTGCGGTTATCGTATTCTCTTCACGGATTGTCACGTTGTGATGTAACCGTGTGCTAATCACGCGTTTTCCGAGGACATCATCAATGTTAAGGATACTATTAGCCTGTTGCGTTTCGAGAGCGGATTGTTTATCGGGTTGACTCAACAGCGGCTTCGTCGGTTGATAATACGTCTGACGTGCGGGGACAGATACGAGTTCCCTTTCAGGGTATCGGAGTGCCGTGAGTTTGCCGCCGAAAACGCATCCGGTATCGATGTTGATTGTGCGGTTCACCCATTTCGGTTCGGCGACTGGGGTGTGTCCGTAGACGACCATTGCAGCTCCACGATACTCGTCAGCCCAGTTGACCCGAACCGGTAAGCCGAACTCATCGGTCTCTCCGGTGGTCTCTCCGTAGAGTGCGAATTCTCGCACGCGTCCAGATGCCCTGCCCTGTAATTCCGATTTCATTCCAGCGTGTGCGACGACTAACTTCCCGTTGTCAAGTACATAGTGGCTGACCAAATCATTCAGGAATTCTGCGATTTGCGTCTTGAATTCGGTCGATTCTTTCTCTAATTGCGCCATCGATTCCGCGAGTCCGTGTGTTAATTTCACATTTTTGCCGCGGAGCGCGCGGACCAGTTTTACGTCATGATTCCCCGGTACACAGATCGCTGCGTCAGCCTTTTGCATTTGCATGACCAAGCGTAACACTTCGGGTACCTTTGGGCCTCGGTCAACGAAGTCCCCGACGAAGACCGCTTTCCTGCCCTGCGGTGGCTCGACAACGGTTTCACCATCTGGTTGCGTTGAGATTTTATAACCGAGTGCTTTGAGCAATTCAACAAGTTCATCAAAACAGCCGTGAATATCGCCAATGATGTCAAAGGGTCCGTGTTCGTCTGTGCGGTTTGTCCACAAAGGTTGGCGTTCCACACAGGCGGCTTCAACGGCTTCCGGTGTGGACATCGTGTAGAGGAAGTTCCGAAACCCCTCGCGTTTGAGGTTGCGTAGTGAACGGCGGAGTTGCTGGCTCTGCTGACGGACGACATGTGGTTTGAAATTGCGGTCAGGACGTGCCTCGTTTCTTTCCTGACAGAGTTTTACGGGCAGGTTAAACACGATCGCAGCGGTTAAGTAGTGGTATTCGCGCGCCAGTGCCAGCAGCGGTTTCCGTGCTTCAACTTGGACGTTGGTTGCGTCAATGACCGTCAATTTTCCGGCAGCAAGCCGTTTCGCGGCGATGAAGTGTAGCACCTCAAATGCGTCGTTGGTTGCTGTCTGGTCGGTCTCGTCGTCTGAAACAAGTCCTCGACAGAAATCTGATGACAGGATTTCGGTCGGTTTAAAATGCTTATGTGCAAAGGTGGACTTGCCGGAACCTGAAGGTCCAATGAGAAGTACAAGTGAGGGTTCAGGTATTTTTATATTTCCTTGCGGTTCGGTCAGGTTGATTTGACTAAAGGTGTGCATTTCCGTAGAACCGCCCTCCATTTCATTTCTTTATATTTCCTTGCGGTTCGGTCAGGTTGATTTGACTAAAGGCGCGTCTTTCCGTAGAACCGCCCTCCATTTCATTACGGGCTTGGGGTTTTGAATTTTACAGGACTTACGCAAACTGAGTAAATATTGGACTTTGGGACACAAAAAAGCGGTATTTTCCATATTTTAACCCCCTAAATCCCCCTTATCAGGGGACTTTAAGAAGTTGTGCATAAGTCCTATTTTAAAAATAATAGCGTCCGGTCTACTCATCAATTTTTCGGGTAAAGACTGCCATCTGTGTTGGGGGTCCAACGTTCTCATCCTCTGGTCCGATCGGGTGAAACGTAACGGTGTAACCGAAGCGTTTGGTGATACTCGCTGCCCAAGATTGAAATTCGTCGCGTGTCCACTCGAAACGGTGGTCTTTATGTCGAAAGTTCCCTGCATGCGGGTTCTCAAATTTGACGTTGTATTCTATATTCGGTGTCGTCAGTACAACCGTCTGCGGGCAAGTGAACTCGAAAAGGATTCGCTCAAAAGCCGAAAGTCGGGACATATCAAGGTGTTCGATGACCTCTACAACCGCCGCTGCATCGTACCCTGTCAAGCGTTTATCGCGATATCCGAGTGATCCTTGGAATAGGTGCAGTCGCTTTTTTTGCTGCTCCGGTAACTG
This sequence comes from Candidatus Poribacteria bacterium, assembly GCA_012270875.1. Lineage (GTDB taxonomy): Bacteria > Poribacteria > WGA-4E > WGA-4E > WGA-3G > WGA-3G. The sequence goes on from JAAXHI010000267.1 coordinate 28,076, forward strand.
ATCGTAATGGAGGCGTTGCTGTGCGATCTTTAGCACGTGATGTGAAACGTCCATCCCGACGATCTCTTCAAACTGCTTTTCTGCCAACAATTTACGGAGCAACTTCCCCTCACCACATCCCAAATCGAGAACACGTTTTGCCCCAGACTTTTTGAGGATTTCAGTGCCTGTAGCCAAACGGATCTCGTTCAGACCGATCCGTTCTTCAAGCTGCTCTTCTTGTGCTTGAACCGTCTCGGCAGTTTCTTGGACATCCTCTTCACGCAATTGCGCAAGTGCCTCACGGGTAAGGCTGCGTTGATGTTTCAGGTAACGACGCACAATAGATTCTTGCTCTGGATGTGCGGTGAGCCAATCTTTACCGTGCTTAGATAACTTTTCGATCTCCGCCTCGCCGACCCAGTAGTGTTTTTCGTCGTCAAGTACAGGTATTAAAATGTAAAGATGCGTGAGGAGTTCGCTCAAACGACAGGTGTTTTCGAGCGTTACCGTAAAATAGCGACTTTCACCCCACTCAGGAAATTGTGCATCCAGTGTATGTCGCTCAGCAGTTATTGTATAACCGAGCGGCTCGAAAAGTCGCCGTAATAATTTCTCTCCGCCGCGACAGGGTAAGATAGATAACCTTGCGCTTAAAGGAATCTCGGTCTCAGCGAGTTGTGGACGGTCTTTGCATTTGCCTGATAACGCGCTGCTAAACACCCGTGCAATCGCGACACTCAAAAACGAAGAGGCGACGTAGGGTCGATCACTGACGTATTGTGCGAGTGCGAAATTTTCCGCAAATTGCCCTTGCGGTCGGCGGACAAGTCCGACGGAGTCAACATCAAGGAGCAGTGCTGCCGTGCATTTTTCGGTGCGCGCTTCTGGGTAGAAGACGTGTGCTTGTCCAAAAGCAAGCCCAAAGGATTGCATTCGTGCGGGGTGTTTATGTAACAGATAACCGAGGTCTGTTGCGGGGGAATATGTGGTTGATATTGTTAATAGCATAGCAATGTGTGAAGAAAAACGGCTATCAGCCATCAGCCGTCAGCGGTCAGGGGAACAGTTGTCAGTACGGTTTCTCTCACTGCGAGGCATGAAAACCTTTCAGTTGTCAGTTATCAGTTAAGATGTGACGTTATAAACGTCACTGTGACGTGCAGATGCCAAGTGGCACGTGGGAATGTGACGTAATTTTCGTTTTTTTTGCACTGAGACTTATCCACTCTATTCGATTTTTTGGTGGGTCTTTTCTCCACTGTTTTAAAAGATACCAAAAACAGGTTTTTTTGCCGAAAAGATACCAAGGCACATATAATATTTCGGTTGCTGCGGATTTTATGCAAGATATTTCCAACTTATTTTTAGTATAGTATAATTATACTGTTTTTTCGCGCGGGTGTCAAGTCTTTTTTTAGAGGTATTCAGTTGTTAGTAGGACGGATTATTTAGGGAGGAGCTTGATTGAAAACCGCGTCTACTGTATTTGGAGGCATCGGCGAAGTCTTAGAAAATATCTATCAATTTGGCGTAGCATAGCAAAATTTGTTTTAATCTCCGAAAAGCAGTATAATAGAATCAACTGCTCTTGTCGAAGATCTTACACTGCAGAAATGTGATTGGCGTTACGCTCGGAGGATAGCCTGAAATGTCAGATTTTGATTCTCTTTCATACACACCGTTATATCCGGGACCGAATGATGATGTGCTTGAGGCACAGGCGCGCGTTTGTACGGGACCGCATCAGACGCGTCCTTTAGGTGTGAACGCCTCGGATTTTCCGCAACCCGCACCTATTCTTGAGGCACTTCTAAAATCTATAACGGGTGAACTCCCGGCATCGGATGCAGCGTCAGCGGCACAGATGGGTGCGTTTTTCGTAGCGATGACGCTTCGCACCTATTTCCCAAAAGAGACACAATGGAGTCCAGCCGAAAAAGCGGCGTTTCGTAAGTACCGTTCAGCACTGACAGAACAACTTCCGCCGGAAATCCAATATCTTATGAATCCAGAGCAAGGCTATGTCCCTGCGAACCCGACAGAGGCGGTTGTCGTGAACGCGCTGGAAAAGATTTTACGGGCAAAACATTTAAGTTACGCTGAAACCCGTGGGATGTGCGAGGCAATCCTGAGTGATGATGTCAACCCTGCGTTCAAAGGTGCGGCACTTATCGGGCAACGGATGAATCGCGAAACATATCAGGAGGTCCGAGGTTACCTCGACGCGTTTTTTGGACCGGAGGCGGTTCAACCGATTGATGTTGCAGCGTTAACGCATTTTGGACAACCTTATGATGGTGCGACGCGTTATTTTCGTCCGACGCTGTTTGTGGCTGCGGTACGTGCTGCACTTGGTGAGGCATCACTTCTTCACAGTGTGGACGCAATGCCACCGAAAAATGGTGTGACAGAGGAGACCCTCTTGAAGACATTGGGTGCCAATACACAACTATCGCTCGCGCAGACGGCTTCACTGATTACAAATGCATCGGTGGGATTCGGGTATATTAGTCAGCGCGAGTATTGTCGCGCCGCTTACGATTTACGCGAATTGCGGGTTCATATCAAGAAACGTCCACCGTGGGCAGCGACGGAGAAGGCGCAGCAGTTTTTTTCGGCACGTGAAGCGAACTATATGGTACTTGGTTACTATCACATCGGTTACGAGAAACCGCTGTTGCAATTGGCGTGGGAGCGCGGTTTTGATGCTGCGGTTGCTGTCAAAGGTGAAGAAGGAACGAGCCACTACGCGCTCCGTCTTGGGAAACCGTCTACGAGCGATAGGATGGCAGTCAACTATTCGCAAGGCTTCCGCCGTGTGAATGGGAGTCGCGAAGATTTTGCTATGGATATTAATCCTGCGGATTATGGGTTTGACTATGCGAGAAGTCCACGTCCAGAGGTTGTGAGTGCGGAAGCGTATGCGGAATTAGGTGTAGCGGCACTGTCCGGTGAAAAAGGGCATATCTATGATCGGATTCTGTTGAATGCGGCGATGGTGGATTACCTATTGGGGATTTGTCCCGAACCTGCGGAGGCATTGGCGCGTGCGCGGTCAGTGATGGATGACGGACGCGCTTTGGCGCATTTGCGAGCGTATATCACACTTAGCAATCAGTAGTCAGCGGTCAGCAGTTAGGAAAACAGCAGTCAGCCATCAGCCATCAGTAGAAGAGGGTTTCTGGCTATCTAAGTCTCCTCTGACAACTGAAAGCCAATTATAAACCTTCCGATTAGATGTAGCCTGTTGAGCCGTCGGGACGGATGGGACAGGTGCGTTGCCAATGGATGTATTCATTGTCCGTGATTGCATCTTCGTTCACTTCCACACCTAAACCCGGACGGTCCCGTAATTCCAAGTAACCGTCTTTTGGCAGATACGGTTCGTCTACCCAAGCCCCCCATTCTGTTTCAGTAGGCAGGAGATACTCCAAGATTTTGAAATTTGGGGATGCGGCGGCGAAATGGACATTGACAGCCGTTGCGAGGGGTCCCATCGGGTTGTGTGGGGCGACGCTGACGTAGTGTGCTTCAGCAATCGCGGCGATCTTGCGCATTTCTAACAATCCACCACAGATACAGACATCGGGTTGAATGATGTCGGCACCTTGTCCTGCGATGATGTCCAAAAACTCAAAGCGGGTGTAGAGAGATTCTCCGGTCGCGAGCGGCACCTGCATCTGAGAGCGTAGACGCGTCCATGCGGGGATGTGTTCGGGACGGAGCGG
>JAAXHI010000267.1:31872-35777 GCA_012270875.1 Candidatus Poribacteria bacterium
TTCTCCCGCATCTGCTCGAAATAGGTAGCGGCTGCATCGCAGACGCGTCCCCACCGATTCGCGTCAGGGTCGAGTTGGTAAGGACCGGTCTTGAAAGCGGTGAATCCCCACTCTTCGTGGAGTTTATGTGCCTGATCCGCGGCTTCAATGCCGTCCCTGCCACCGATACCCCGATAGATGCGGATGCGATCGCGTGCGTGTCCGCCGAGGAGCATGTAGACGGGTAAACCTGCCGCCTTTCCACTGATGTCCCAGAGTGCGTGATCGACAGCGGAGATGACAGCGAGTCCGGCACCACCGGGTGGGAAACGGAACTGCTGATGGAGCTTCATCATGATATACTCAATGCGTCTCGGATCGTCCCCTTGAATCATCTCAAAGATGTAGTCAGCAATCGGTTCGACAGAGAGATCGGGACCTGTGGAGTAGGCTTCACCCCATCCGTAGAGTCCCTCGTCTGTTTCGACCTTGATGAGACCGCGGGGACGGTTGCCGAAGCGTGCCATAAAGGTTTTAATCGCGGTAATCTTCATTTTTTTAACTATGTGCCTCCACTTTAATGGCTATCAGTCGTCAGCCGTCGGCTTTCAGAAGACGGGTTCCTCTGCTCATCGCAATTTTCTTTGTAATTGCTGATGGCTGAAAACTGATTGCTATTTTTCCCATGAATCTGTGCGGAAGGGAGATGCGGGTAATCCTTCCTTGTTTACGAAATTGGGTTCTGCACTCTGATGCCACCCGAATCGGACGGCAACCGGATTCGCGACAGTTTCGCTGGAGACAACGATTGTATCGCCATCAATTGTCGCGTTCGCTTCAACGAATTTCTTATCTTCACCGGCGATTTCAAACCATGTGAGCGGTTCGTCATCTCGCGAGGTTAAACCGCTACCGATGTAATCAAACGCGAGTCGGATTGTGTTGCCTTCGACCGCCATTGATTTGTAGAGGGGCCCGGAATAGGTTACATCATCTCTGCCGTATGTTTTGGCAAGTGCCCACAACGCCAATCGTCTACCGACATCCTGTTTGTTTCGTGGATGGACATCTCTGGGGTCACCGATGTCGGTTATTACAGCCATACCGGTATTTGGGAGTGCCAAAGTCGCCGTTTGCGCCTCCCAGATTTGCGGCAGAAAAAACTGCCCGCCCTCTTGATTACTGTAATTGAAGGGTGCGAGTTGCACGAAATAGAACGGGAAGTCTCCTTGTCCCCAAACCTCGCGCCAGCCGTTGATGAGTGCCTTCATCTTTTCGTGATAGATCATACCGTCCTGATGGTTCGATTCGCCTTGATACCAGAGTGCGCCGCGTATTGCGTAAGGAATGATCGGATGTACCATACCGTTGTAGAGTGCCGTCGGTCTCCCTGCATCCATCAACGGATGGGTATTGTCCGGCATCGGTTTAAGGGACGCATCGGTTTCTAACGCTTTACAGGTTTCGGCTATCCACGCTTTTATCGCGTCTATTTTCTCTGGGAGTTGCGAGCGATAGTTCGCCTGTATGTCTTCGACTTCCTTGTTTATAGATGCGAGTGCAGGCACACCGGCAAGACCTGCGGGGGGTGTCCACGGTTCGATGAGGGTACCGCCCCACGAGGTGTTGATTAGCCCGATCGGAATATCGAGATTTTTATAGAGTTTCCGCCCGAAATAGTAGGCGACAGCCGAAAAATTTGGAATCGTCTCAGGTGAGGTCTCGTACCAATCCGCCGCTACGTCTTGCTGAGGTAAGCCTGACGGGACTCGCGGGATATGGAACAGTCGGATCTTTGGATACGTCGCTGCGGCGATCTCTTCCTCGCTATTATTCGAGATACTTACGGGCCATTCCATGTTTGACTGCCCAGAGCAGACCCAAACTTCGCCGAAAAGGATGTTTGTCAGTTCGAGGGTGTTACTGCCCTTTATTCGGAGCGTATAGGGACCCCCAGCTGCCATAGCAGGGAGTTTGGTCTGCCAATTGCCATTAGCATCGGCAACTGCGGTTGTTGTTGCAACCGATTCGACACCTTCGGCATCAGCACTGAGTGCTATGGTAATCTCTTCGCCTGCGGACGCCCATCCCCAGATAGGAGCCTGCATGTCGCGCTGCAGTACCATGTTGCTGCCGAAGACCCGCGGCAGTGTGATCTCGGCGTACGCGATACTTCCGATGAGAAATGGTAGAAAACCGATGAGAAACAGGAGCGTTAGTTCCATATTTTTGTTCCTTCAATTAGATAGTTGTAGAATATATAAGTCAAGTCTTTCGGCTATTTTTCCCATGAATCCGTGCGAAACGGTGATGCGGGTAGTCCTTCCTTATTCACGAAATTGGGTTCTGCACTTTGATGCCACCCGAATCGGACGGCGACCGGATTCGCAACAGTTTCGCTCGAGACAACGACTGTATCGCCATCAATTGTGGCTTTTGCTTCAATGAATTCCTGATCTTCACCAGCGATTTCAAACCATGTGAGCGGTTCCTCATCTCTTGACATTAAACCGCTGCCGATAGCGTCAAAGGTGAGTCGGATTGTGTTGCCTTCGACCGCCATTGATTTGTAGAGGGGCCCGGAATAGGTCACGTCATCTCTGCCGTAGTCCTTCGCAAGTGCCCAGAGTGCCAACCGTCTGCCGACATCCTGTTTGTTTCGAGGGTGGATGTCTCTGAGGTTCCCGATGTCAGTTGTCACAGCCATACCGGTATTGGGGAGTGCTAACGTCGCTGCTTGTGCTTCCCAGATTTGGGGTAGGAAAAATGGACTTGCATTGCGTCCGCCGTAATTGAACGGAGCGAGTTGGACGAAATAGAACGGAAAATTACCTTGTCCCCAGACTTCACGCCAGCCATTGATCAGTGCCTTCATCTTCTCGTGATAGAGCATCCCGTCTCGGAGATTGGATTCACCTTGATACCAGAGTGCGCCGCGTATTGCGTAAGGGATGATCGGGTGCACCATGCCGTTGTAAAGTGCCGTTGGTCTGCCTTGGTGCCTTAGCGGATGGGTATTGTCCGGCATTGGCGTAAGCGGTGCATCAGTTTCTAATGCCTCCCGAGTTTCAGCTATCCACGCTTCAATTTCTTTCACCTTTTGCGGGAGTTGTGCGCGATAGTTCGCTTGTATGTCTTGGACTTCCTTGGATATAGTCGCAAGCGCAGGCACAGCAGCGAGACCGACAGGGGGTGTCCACGGTTCAATGCGGGTACCGCCCCACGAGGTGTTGATTAATCCGATCGGTACATCAAGGTTTTTATAGAGCTTCCGTCCGAAATAGTAGGCGACAGCGGAGAAACCTGCAATTGTCTGAGGCGTGGTTTCATGCCAATCTGCCTCTACATTCTGCTGTGGCAATCCTGACGGCACTCTCGGTATATAGAACAATCGGATTTTCGGATACATTCCTGCTGCGATTTCTGCCTCACTGTCTTTGGAAGCACTCACGGGCCATTGCATGTTTGATTGTCCGGAGCAGACCCAAACTTCACCGAAAAGGACGTTCCTCAGTTCAAGGGTGTTACTGCCCTTAATTTGGAGTGTGTAGGGACCGCCAGCTGCCATAGCCGGAAGTTTGGTTTGCCAATTGCCTTCTGCGTCGGCAACCATAGTGGTTGTTGAAATCGGCTCGACACCTTCGGCTTCGGTGCTGAAGGTTACAGTGATTTCTTCGCCTGCGGATGCCCAACCCCAGATAGGGGCCTGCATGTCGCGTTGTAGGACCATGTTGCTGCCGATGACACGTGGCAATGTAACCTCGGCATGTGCGAGGATTTGTGTAAAGAGTAATAGGCAAACGCTAAAAAATAGGACGAATCGTTTCATGTTTTGCTCCTTTAATTAGATGAGGGTGGTTCATTATTCCAAACGTTAGGGTATGCGACCACCGTAGGGGAGAGGTTGCCTCGCCCTCTATCAGATC
>JAAXHI010000207.1 GCA_012270875.1 Candidatus Poribacteria bacterium
ACTAATTACAGGATTTACTATAAACAGAAAGAAGACCGCATTGAAAAAAAGCGACATTGTCGTCGGAAAAAGTCCCCACCAAACCATTTCCGTATACATAATCCAATAACAGTTGATTGGAATGAGAATAAGTGCCAGTGTAACCGATTTTAGGGTGACACCGCGGGTCAGAGTCATTGCGTTCTCCTATTCAGGACTTACGCAAAAGTTGGAATTCCAGTTCATTAAACCCCCTAAATCCCCCTTATCAGGGGGACTTTAAGGCGAAATGCGTAAATCCTACTATTGTTTCTCGGTCGGTCTATTTCATTGCGGCTTTGAGCATCTCCACAATTTCCTGATGTCCCTTTGATTCTGCGAGCATCAGTGCCGTCCTGCCTTGCCTATTTTTCAGGGTAACATCGGCGCGATTCTCAAGCAACAACTGGACAATCACCGAATGTCCGTGCCACGCCGCATACATGAGTGCTGTTTCACCGGTGCGGTTTTGGGTATTTACGCTCGCGCCTTTCTCAAGTAGTCGCTGGATTACTTTTAGATTTCCTGTCTTATTAATAATGAAAACCAAAGGCGTGTTACCGTTGACATCCGTTACGTTCACATTTGCGCCATTTTCAATAAGAAACATCACTATATCTATATTTCCGTTTTCCGCTGCAATGTGTAAGGATGTCCGCCCTATAGCGTCCTTCAGATTTACATCTATATTCATACCACGAAGGGTTGAAACATCACCTGTCCACGCTGCTTTGAAGAGCTTCCCTTCGGGTGTATCTGAAAACTCAGAAACAGTATGCACTTGATTTGCGGGGAGATTTTCAAAGACCTGTACAACGCCGCTCTGCCACCGCACCTCAAGTCTATCAATAGAGGTGTCGGTTCCCAATCCAAAATGGCATCTCGGATCATGACTGGAGAGGTAACTCGCTCCCGGATTGACTTCCTGTATCTGTGTGTGTCCATCTGTTGTCACGGTGATACGTGTGCCGATGCCGTCTCGGTTGCTAATCACCCCAACGGTTTTAATCGACACCCAGTTGTTTTGCGCTTCAGTTCTATTTTGCAATAGAGTCGCGGGACCGTTAGACTGTGTGACGAGCAGATCAACGTCGCCGTCGTTATCGTAATCCGCAAAGAGCGCGCCTCTGCTCACCGCAGCACGTTGAAAATAGGCACCTGCGCTTTCCGAAACCTCCTGAAATGTGCCGTTTCCGTTATTGCGGAACAGTTGATCGGGTTGGCGATACGTCAGCACATCGTGTGTGTCCTCAATGTTATCGAGGATATGTCCATTGACGATAAAAATATCTTGCCATCCATCATTATCAGCATCAAAGAACCCCGTACCGAACCCGACGAAAAGAAAACTCTCTTTACCGAGATGTGCCTCATAGATTACGTCCGTAAAAGTGCCATCGCCGTTGTTGCGATAGAGCGCATTCGTCTCATAAGAGAGGTTTGTAACAAAGATATCGAGCCAACTGTCGGCGTTGTAGTCGGCAACAGCAACTCCCATACCGGCTTGTGCTATGCCGTTGAAGCTGTAAGCGCATCCAGCGAGTAGCGAGATCTCACTGAACGTGCCGTCACCGTTATTATAGAAAAAATCGTTTCGGGTATCGTCGTTAGCAACGTAAAGATCGGGTGCGCCGTCGTTATTGAAGTCAGCCGAAACGACCCCTAATCCCTTCCCGTGAAACATGCCGCCAATGCCGCCAACACCCGCCGTTTGACTGACATCCGTAAACGTCCCGTCCCCGTTATTACGATAGAGTGTGTCAGGTGCGCCTTCAAATAGGGAAGGGTGGCAATAGGTCTGTAGTCCATCTTCTCCACACGGCAGATACGGAACATCAAGCGAATATACGAGATAGTTGACAACGAACAGGTCCAGGTATCCGTCAGCGTTGTAATCCAGAAAACAGGCACTGCTACTCCATCCCGGATCACCAACGCCTGCGACCTCTGTGACATCAGTAAACGTACCGTCGCCGTTGTTTCGGTAGAGGACATTCGCACCGAAATTGGTTACATAAAGATCGACGTTACCATCGTTGTCGTAATCTGCACACGCCACCCCTTGTCCATAGTTGCCCCGGTTTTCCACCTTTGCGGCTGTTGTGATGTCCGTAAAAGTTCCATCACGATTGTTTCGATAGAGGACACTTATCGCCGGTTTGTCCCAGTAGCCGCTATTGACGAGGTATATGTCAAGAAATCCGTCGGTGTCTGCATCAAAGAAAGCACCGCCAGCACCGAGGGTTTCCGGCAGATGAAACGCGCCTTCTGCGCCATTGACGTGATGAAAATCAATGCCTGCTTCTTTAGTTACATCAACGAATTGGATCGCTGCAGCGGAGCATAAGGGATATATGAGGAGGATTATGAATAGGAATATGTTCTTACTTTTCATACGCTGGCGTAACATCTTTCGCGAGACGGAATCCGATAAAACTGGTGCCGATTGCGGGGTGCTGACCGAATCGCGTGGCGCACCGCGCGAACGTTTCCGGGTTTAACCACGAACCGCCTTTCACAATACGGTGACTACCGACTCCGGGTCCTTTTGGGTTCCGGTCAGGACTACGGTAGTAGAAGGTTTCTGAATACCAGTCTGTCACCCATTCCCAGACATTGCCTGCCATATCGTGTGCGCCGTAAGGACTTATCCCCGTAGGGTAAGTGCCAACCGGTTGCAAGTGTGCTCCTGACTGTTGCCAAACGTTTGCGTGGACAGCCGTCCCTTTGATGCGTTGTGTGAAGGTATTCCCCCAGGGCCACCGTTTAGCATTCGCGCCACGCGCTGCCTTTTCCCATTCTGCTTCGGTAGGGAGCCGCATGCCTCGCCACGCTGCATAGGCAACAGCAGCATCCCACGGAATACCGATGACAGGGTGATCGGGTTTCGTCTTTGCAATCTCGGGCCACGTACCGAACTCGCCACCATAACTGATAGGCGTATATTCACTGTCGGTGCCACCGCTTTCAAGCCAGAACGGATAATACTCGGCGTTGGTGACCTCGGTTTTACCGATATAGTAGGCATCCAGATAGATTTTATGTGCGGGTGCTTCATTCGGGAGGTCGTCATCACTCCCCATCGTAAAGGTGCCAGCGGGGATGAGACAGAACTCAGGTTCAGCCAACGCACAAGGTAAGAACCCTATAACTGCGGAAAGTAGGATGAGACACCCTATAAAGGGGTAACCACGCGGACCTATTCCTACGATAATTTTATTTTTACAAAACTTACGCAAACTGAACAAATATCGGACATTTGGATACAAAAAAGTGGTATTATCCATATTTTTAACCCCCTAAATCCCCCTTATCAGGGGGACTTTAAGAGGAAATGCGCAAGTCCAATTTTACTTGGATTTTGACGTAAGACGCTCATATTCTTGATAGACCTTCGCGGCTTCTGTGTGTGCACCTGCAAGCTCGTAAGCCTTAGAAAGGTTCAGATAAAAACGCGGTTCCGTTGGTTGTAAATGGATGGCAGTTTGGTATTGCTCAATCGCTTCAGTATAATCTTCTAACATCAGATAAACCCCACCGAGACTGTTACGGTAGGTAGCGATATTCGGCTTATGGGCAATTACCTTCTCATACATTGTTTTCGCCTGTGGATAATTCTGTCGTCGAAACTGGACATAACCGAGTGCTTCATAACCGCGCGTCTCTTGTGGGGCAAGTGTGACATAACGTTCCAAAGATTGCGTTGCATCCTGCCATAGTTCCCGCTTTAGTTGGAGTCTACCGAGTCGGTACCACGCTTCGGCGTTAGTAGGATTTTGTTGCACAAATTTCTTGAGATGTGTCAGTTTCTCTTCTTCAATAGACAGCACTTCAAAACGTTGTAAATTCTCCCGTGCTGCTTCCATTTCACCGATACGGCGGTACGTTGTGCCTAAACTAAAGTGCGCCTTTGCGTGGAGTGGATCAATTTCAATTAGTTTTTTGAAAGTATCAATAGCGGATTGCCACGCCTCCTTCTGAAGAAAAGTCGTACCGAGCGTGTAGTGTGCTGTCTTCAGAGTCGGATCAAGTTTAATAGCATGTTGAAGTTCACTAATGGCAGCATCGGTTCGATTATCACGAAAATAGGCGATGCCTAATAGGGTCCTCGCACGCGCATGATCGGCATCCATCGTTACAGCTTTCTGTAAAACCTGTGTCGCCTGTGCGGAGTCGCCTAAATGGATGAGTAGTATATCACCAAGTTCACAATACGCCTCAATATAGTTTTCATCTGCGATTGTTGCCTGTTGAAACGCTTCAGCTGCGGCATGCACTTCTTCGGCACCTTTATAAATCATTCCCAAAACGCAGTGTGCATCTGCTATCGACCCATCAAGTTCGACTGCCTTTTCTAAATTAGTTCTCGCTTTTTCTTCGTCTCCATGTGTGAGTGCGCGTACGCCTGCGTCGTACAACCGTGCCGCTTCGGGATGAAACCGTGTGGCACCCATCGCAAGCAGGATATGGAGAAATATGAGAAGCGTGAAGGTATATTTGAATAGTTGCATACAACTTGGCATAACTGACACAGAGCGTTGAGGCATCAATTTGGCTCTATTTTATTCTAAGATACGCGCAATGTCAAGTGGAATCTATTTTCTTTCCATCTGAAGTTTAATTAGATTTACACACCGAAATTTGTTATAATTTGATAATAGGTCATTTATTTTTAAACAGAGTATCTACCACCGTAGAACCCTCAACTTCTTAAAGGAAAAAATCATGGACGGTAAACATCTACCTTGGTACCTACCTTTGACAGATTGGTGTATCGGAGCAATGGTTCTATTCGCGACCACTGGTACTGTTATCTTGTGTCGATTTTTGTTGCGGAAGTGGCAATCGTGGCGGGTCCAACGGTTTCTCGAGCAACGGTCAGCACTCGCATCCCCAGGCGATCCGCAATTGACAACTTACGATAAGCAGGTACTAACGAAAAAGGCTCGGCAATCCGGAAATGAACGTCTGGAAAAAAGTTTCGCCTTCCAAGGAAATCTCGATCTTTACGTCGCCATAGGACTTTTAGGGTTGGCGATGATTGCTTTGGTCGTGTTAGCTGTTGCTAATGGTTTCCATAAACACGGCAGTCCATTTTGATACACGAAAGAATATCGGTCAGTCGGAACACAGTCGTCGTAAGAAAAGCCCGACAAAAAAGTGGAGATCCTCATGAAAGTTGTTGCAAAATTCGGTCCCGAAAGTGCTGGCTTAATTGACAAACCGGATCCAGTTGCTAAAGGTGAGTTCGTCGTCGTTAAAATTCATTCAGCACCTATGTGCACAGAATACAAAGGTTTCAAAAATGAAGGGGCAAGCGAGAGTTTCGGACATGAAGCCGCTGGTGAAGTGGTAGAAATCGCACAAGAAGGTACCGTCAAGGTAGGCGACCGTGTTGTCGTGATGCCACATTACCCCTGTGGCAAATGTTCCCTCTGCTTGACAGGTGAATATGCCCACTGCCAGGACGATCATCAGCCCCCAAACATTCCCGAACAGACGGGTGTGACAACAACTTTTGCGCAGTACATCCTTAAAAAAGACTGGCAATTAGTGCCTATTCCAGAAGATATCTCCTATCATCACGCCGGAATGGCATGTTGCGGACTTGGATCGACGTTTAATGCTATGCGGTTAATGGATGTCAACGCGCTTGATACCGTCCTCATCGCGGGGATGGGACCTATTGGACTTGGTGGTGTGATTAATGCTGTGTATAGAGGCGCGCACGTCATCGCTGTTGAAAGCCACCCGTATCGTGCAGCCCTTGCGAAAAAACTCGGTGCAGCGGAAGTCGTCAATCCACAAGATGCGGATGTCGCTGATCAGATTCGGGATTTGACCGATGGTAGAGGTCCAGATAAAAGTGTGGAGTGCTCAGCGGCTGCCGCAGCAGTCCAATTATTAATTCAGGTAACACGCCCAAAAGGACAGGTCTCATTGATTGGTGGTATTGGTGAAGTGACAATTCAGGGTGGTGAGATTATCAATAAAGGCTTGACCTTACACGGCACACGGCATTATGATCTCCCAAGCACACCTGCTATGATACGGATGATTACACAGGTGAAGGCGCAGCTGGATACATTCATCACGCACACCTTCCCTATGCGCGAGGTTCAGGAGGCATGGACGTTGCAGTGTACACATGACTGCGGAAAGGTTGTCCTTGATCCATGGAAATAGGATAGGACTTATGCAAAATCAGTAAGTTCAGTGTTTTTAACCCCCTAAAGAATCAACGGTATGAATGCCTTATGGGCATTCACCGCCCCTTATCAGGGGGACTTTAAGAGGAAATGCGTGAACTCTATAGGAAATAAGACCCAATTAACCTGCGCTGCTTGCTCTAATGAAAGGGGATTGTTATGAATTCTACAACCAACAACATACCGCTCTCAACGCCGCTGGACATTCGCCGTGGTCTTACAAACGCTGCAGATGTCGCTTTTCCGTTACGTTGGGGCATCCTCGGTGCTGGTAGAATTTCAGGGATGTGGGTAGAGGCTTTACACGCCTGCGAAGGCGCGACTGTAACGGCTGTAGCAGCACGCGAACTCGATCGAGCGAAAGAATTCGCAAGGCAATATAGGGTTGCTACTGCCTATGGCAACTATACAGAAATGGTCGCGGCCGACGACGTGGATATTGTCTACATTGGGACGATTAACCGACTGCACAAGGCGCATACCCTTCTCGCGATTGGAGCTGGCAAACACGTTTTGTGCGAAAAACCGTTCGCGGAGAATATTTCTGAAGCGCGGGAAATGTATGCTGCCGCTGAAGCGCAAGGTGTGATGCTACAGGACGGGGTCTGGACCCGTTTCTTCCCGGCGGTGGAACATGCGCGAACCGAGATTGAGAATGGGACTATCGGTGAAGTCGTCCTTGTGCAGTCCGATTTTTTCGATCCGATCTATACGATTCAGGCTGTCCCGCTCGGCTTTGGTCCGGCTGCAGTGCCGACATCAATTGTCGCGACGGGTAGATATGCGCGTGGTGCGATTGTAGAATTTGGTGAAGATAAGTGTGCAATATTGACGTTCCCACCCCGTAACTCCGAGTTACCAGAGGTGACAGAACTCGTGGGGACAAAAGGACGGATTACCCTTGAGCGTCCGGCACACTGCCCGACGCGTCTCTCTATCCGAATACCGCCACCAAATGGTGTGCCTTCTCAGTATAGAACACAGAATGCGCCTGCTCCGTTACACGCCTTTGAGTATCCGTTACCGAGGACGGTAAGTATGCAACACGCCTCCCCAAATCAACACGGTTTCCTGTACCAAGCCGAAGCGATTCACCGCTGCCTCGCTGCAGGGCTGCATCAGTGCCCACAATACGGTAAGGAAGAGTCGTTGCACGCCATGAATCTGCTGACAGAGATTTACAAGGCGAACCCGCCTATACCGCGGCGTTAGATTACGCCATCCTGAAAAAGTGGATTTTATAGTGAAGTTTACAATTAATGCGACCTTTGGCAGCGGGACAGGTGACCTGTCCCCTACGAAGGGTGGTGTGCCTCTGGGTGTGTTGAACGTCCTTTTAATTCTGAATTTTACTATAATAAAAAATTTCTTGAATTTTTTAGAATCTTACTATATACTCAACTTATCTATCAGGTAGTATTAGTCGTCTTTTTCTACCATATTCGTCTTGATCTGTTGACACGCTTTGCACATACTGGAGATGAGGTGAATCATGTTAAAAACTGTTGAAGCTACAATTGATGAACAAGGTAATGTGAAATTAGTTAAACCGATTCAGTTACCAAAACCCGCACGCGCGTTCGTAACTATTTTCAACGAAGAGCTCAATGTCCCTGAAACTGCTTTGCTAAGTGAAGCCGCACTTGCTGAACATTGGCTGCGACCAGAGGAAGATGCCGCATGGGCCGACCTACAGCATTTAGACCCGGAGAAGTCGTCTTAATCCGCTTTCCATTTTCGGATTTATCACAAACAAAATTGAGACCTGCGGTAATCCTCGCGAATGCTGGGTGAGGCGATTGGATTCTCAGTCAGGTTACGAGCAATCCACATACAGGGACACCGTTTATCTCGCTAACTGACACTTCTTTCGCTACTGGCTCGTTACGCTTAGTAAGCTATGTGCTTCCGGGCAAGTTGTTCACTGCTCACCGCGGACTTATAGTCGCACATCTCGGCACTTTAAAATCAGACGTGTTCAATGAGATTGTTGAAATTGTTATCAACATTTTCCGTACAAGTCTAACACCATAAGGGTCTAAACTAAAAACATAAAAAATATGAACAAACCAAATATAATCTATATTCATTCGCACGATACGGGACGATATGTACAGCCCTACGGACACGCGATTCCGACACCGAACATACAAGAACTGGCGGAGGAAGGTGTCGTGTTCCGAAATGCGTTTTGTGCGAACCCGACCTGTTCCCCGTCGCGAGCGGCACTCCTGACCGGACAGTGGGCACATAGCTGCGGTATGGGTGGGTTGGCAAATCGTGGTTGGAGTCTCCCCGTACCGGAGCATCTCATCACTTATACCTTAAATCAAGCGGGGTATGTCACTGCTTTAGCAGGATTCCAACACGTCGTGCGAGATGTCAAAGAAACAGGTTACCAACAGATTTTAGCAGAAAATAATAGATCCGCAGGTGCTGAAGAACGCGCACGCGACTTCATCGCCGAAAACCGTGATGCTCCGTTCTTCTTGGATATTGGTTTCGGGGAGACGCATCGACGTGGAAAAGGGTTTGACCCGCAACCAGAGGGTGAACCGAAAACAGATCCGCGCTATGTAAAACCGCCCGCACCGTTCCCCGATACACCTACCACTCGGCAGGATATGGCGGAATATATAGATGCAGCTCGTCGGTTGGACGAGAAGATGGGTGTGGTTTTTAACGCACTTGAAGAAAATGGAATCGCTGAAAACACGCTTGTGATCTGCACGACCGATCACGGACTTGCTTTCCCTCGAATGAAATGCCATCTGAGCGATCACGGTATCGGTGTGATGCTGATTGTCCGCGGTCCCGGTGGTTTTGGTGGCGGGCAAGTTGTGGATGGATTGGTGAGCCAAATTGATCTGTTCCCGACTATCTGTGAATTGGTAGGGATTGAAG
The DNA here is from genome assembly GCA_012270875.1 of Candidatus Poribacteria bacterium. GTDB lineage: Bacteria > Poribacteria > WGA-4E > WGA-4E > WGA-3G > WGA-3G. Next base: position 9,132 of record JAAXHI010000207.1, read on the forward strand.
CTCCGGCATGGTTACAAGGCACTTCGCTGTTATCACTGGTTAGCGGCGAGGCAGATGATGTTCGCGATGCCATCTTCGCTGAAGTTAATTATCACTGCTGTTACGAACCACAACGTGCCGTCCGAACGAAGCGGTGGAAATATATCCGACGTTATGATGAAGCGGAGAAGTGGGCACTGCCGAACTGCGACGATAGCATCAGCAAAACTTTTATGATGGAACACGGTTGGGGGGATAATCCCGTTGAATCGGAGCGGTTGTACGATGTCGTGTTTGATGCGTCGGAAGCACATAATCTCGCTGGGGATCCGGATTATGCGGAGGTCTTGGCAGAGATGCGAGACCGTTTAGCGCAGTGGCGCGCAGAGACGGACGATCCGGTGAGCGAGAACCAGATTATGGTGCCGCCAGAAACCGCTGTCCTGAACGATCCGACGGATGTGTCACCGGGTGATAAGCACTATCCTGCGCGTGAGATGGTGTAGTCGCTTGTCGGACGGGCACAAAAGCCGAGATTCCATCCACCCGAATAACGAAATTTTGTTGCGCAGGGTTCACGCGCCCTGCGCTTCTTTGCTGTGTATAACTCACCTAAAGTCGATTGGCTGCCCACAATGCGCCGCGGCGGATCACCGTCTGAAAGCTTGGATTCTCAAGCACTGCCATATCGTGTCCGAGCGCGAAGTAGAAGACTCTACCCTCGCCATAGGTATGGTGGAATGCCATGACATGCGTTTCGTCTTTGGTATGGTCGTACGCGTGCATCAGATGGTGCGATGTGTCAGGGTTGTGCTTCAGGTAATAGAGTTCGTCTGTCGCCCCAAAATCGGATAACCCTTCTGTAATCGGATGATTCGGGTCGCTCACATTGACGGTGAAGTCCATATACGGACTGTGCCCATCAAAAAACCCATTGAGCATGCTGTGGTAGCCTTCGGATTCCCTGAATGAAGCGGCTGCGGTATGTAGCCCGAAGAAGCCACCACCGACTCGGATATAGTTGAGTAACCCCGATTCCTGTGCCTCCGTGAGTTCCCCGACATCCGTATAAAAAAGTACGGTGTCATATCCTTCAAGTCCGTCTGCAAGTACATCGTAGTTTTGCGAGAAATCGGCTTCTATGTCGTCGGTATCGTTAAGCATCGATGTCAAGAACTGTCCGTTTCCGGCATGATCGTGATAGATACCTTCTGTTCCGACGAATATGAGTAATTTAAGTGTTTCCATCTTTATCCTTTTCCCTATTATTGAGAGGACTTACGCAAATTTGGCATGCGAGGGTAGATTTTTATAGTAAAACCTATAATGAATCTCTCACTGCGAGGCAACTCTCAAACAGCCTGAATCCCTATAACAGGCATTCAGATTGGAAACCCAAACTGGAAGTTTATGCTACGAATGTGTCTATTTATTTTTAGGTTTTACTATAATTAGGAGCATAGTGGGTTTGTGGAGAACTTCCACTTATACGTATATGTGGATGCACTTTTAGCAGGGTTAGTGTTAGACTTTAACCATTCATTATAAAGAGGCGGGTTTTTGATCAATAGGTTTAAAAA
>JAAXHI010000059.1 GCA_012270875.1 Candidatus Poribacteria bacterium
TGATGGCAGACATCTATCTCCGTTGGGATGTGGACTACACACGTCGGTTCGCTGAGGCAGCCTCTGATGTGTGCCTCAAATGGATTGAGGAACCGATCCCCCTTGACGACTACGCGGGCATGGCAGAGTTAGTCCGTGAAATTCAACCGACATGGATCGTCTCTGGTGAACATGAATTCACGCGACACGGATTCCGGGAACTGCTGCGTTGGAAAGCAGCTGATATGATTCAGCCGGATGTCAGTTGGGCGGGTGGCTTTACAGAGTGCCTACGCATCGCTCAAGAAGCCGCTGCGTCCGATATTCCGACATGGCTCCATCAAGCAGGAACACCGTGGGGATTGCATCTCACCGCCTGCCTCCCACTGCAGTGTATGGCAGAGACCTTCGGTCCTTCCCGCGATGGCGTTGAAAACGAACTCTATCGTCGCTTACGACCCGTACCTCACGACGGGTTTTTCTCTCTTAACGATGCTCCCGGTTTCGGTGTAGATTTGGACGAAGCGTTGTTAGAGGCATATACAGTTGATCGGTTGTAGTGTTCTGGCGAAGAGGTATTGAGGCGGTTGAAACTGGGTTCAGAAAAGAGAACGCGGTTCAAATCGCGCCAAGGCGGAGAGGGTTCTGAATCAGTAGGGTAATTCTATGGATAACGTCGCCAAGAACTCGTCCGTTATACGGCGATTGTAAACGCGAGCCGAAATCACGGAGCCGTAGATGTTACCTACATAAAAGATGCCGCAGAGTGTGCCGAGTGTCCACCCCTTTACCGATGAGAGTCCGTCTCTATGGAAACCGTCATAAGCCTGCCAACCTGTTAAACCGACTGTGAAAAGAGTGGTCAGCGCATCACCAAGGCGACCGGTATAGAGCCGTCCAGTTCCCGGCAAAATCGTAGAGAGGGTCCCCGCTAAAAGGGGACTGCGGGTTGGTAGGTCTGCTCCGTTCTTTGCGTAGATGTGATACACTTCTGCTTTTTCTCTGATCTGCATTACATCTGATGCTTGCAACGCCTTAAAAACCTCATCTGCTTCAGTCCACCGTTTCTGCCTCAGATAAGAGAGTCCGATAAGTTGTTCCGCTTCGGCATGTTGGCGTGCGTCGGTTATACGCGGTAGCACTTCATCTAAAAATTGTACGGATCGCTCAAACTGACCTTGTAGAAAATAGGTGGCACCGATTTGGTAGTAGGCGCGGCTTGCAAATTGGCTTTCGGGATTCGTTCGTAAAAGTGCTTCAAAACCTTGAATCGCCTGTTCGGTTTTACCACCAAAACGGTAACAGACAGCAATTTTATAATGGATTTGTGCGTTTTCTTTCGGCTGGTAAAACAGGTAACGCTGGTACTCATCCGCTGCGCGAAGGTAGTCCCCCTGTGCATACAGAAAATCGGCAAATTTGAGAACGTTTTCAGGACTGTAGTATGCAAACGACTCCTCGGCATTTGCTACGGGTAGGAACGCAGTTTTGAAGAGTATTATCAGCAATAATCCCCATATCTGTTTATTTCGCATAATCTGAAATCGGGTCCATGTACTTTCCTGTTATTGGATCTTTATGGTAGTGTCTCGATTGTGAACCGTTGCACCGAATGAGTCTATCCGCAGTAAGTACCACACCGCGCAGGACACCGTATTCCTTTATACACGCCATACCAAAGCGCGAACAAGAGGGTGTAAAAGCACATGTCGGCCCGTCTTGACTTGAGATAAATTTCTGATACAGTCGAATCAAGCCTGTCGCCGCAAGTTTCAGTTCCGAGGTCTCTTGAAGGTTAAAGCGGACAACTTCCTTCGGTTTCGGTATCATTATCGGATTGGCTTTGCGGATGAACGCCAGATCAGCAGCTTCACCGGCAAACGTAGGTGAAACCATAAGAACAGACACGCAAAACACACAGAAGGCGAAAAATATACGACGAACAGCATAATTTACCATCTGACCTCTTTAACCTCTACAGATTCAGGAATCGTGAAATTTAAGATTGGGTTTGGGATTTCTATATTCACTTGCGGATTGCTGTAGACAATCTTTTCTTGTTGGAGAACCTCAGACTTCTCACCATACGTACTCGAGGTAACCTCCATTGGGATATAGTTAATACCGATTTTACTGTGGTTCTGGTAGCGAGACCTACCGATAATATATCCTTCCGGATTTTTGATTTCTGCTGAGATGAGCCGATCATTGTGCATACCTAAGATGACTCTGCCCAGCTTATCCTTCGCCTTCTCAGGGGGTTTCCAATAGGTATACAGTATTTGGTCAACGACATCGTGCTTATCTAAAGTATATCCAATCGCAGTCAACCCGTACTCGGCTTGTGTAGATTGAATAATCGATTGAATAAATGGGAGTGGAACACGTCCTTCGGAAATAAAACGGAACGCCTGTTGTTCCACAGGATAATAGATTTCAAGGACCTTATCCTTCACGACCATTATTTGCTTGACCGGTTCGGTCACTTCAACGACAACCCGCGCCGCTTTCACATCGTAGTGAAGTGTGCCTGCGATGTGCTCTGTTTTGTCCTTTTCGGTCAATTCACGCCTAAAATCTAAGGAGAGTGTCTTTAACGGCGCAGCGTAGAGGACATCAACGAGAAGGAATATAAGCAATAGTATTGCGAAGAATAGGGAGTTTTTAAGCATCTCTTTGTAAGTTACCCAAAGGTAAGTTGCTGGCAATTACCACTACATTGATTTTCCAATTTCCTGTGCCCCTTCTATTTCGATCTCAATTCATTTAGGGCTACCAGAATTACAGCGGTGACTGTGAGGCAACCGCCAAGACACCCTGCTGATGCCCACTGCGCTTGAATACTTCCTCTTTTTAATTGATAGGCTGATGTGTAAGCATCTACATATTCAGGCGATTTCCCAATCAATCGAGAAGGTGGCGGTGCTGGTCGATAGAAATAGGTGCCAGCAATACCCAATGGTGGCACAATATAACCAACTGGCTCCTGCAAAAAAAAGAGTCCAGTGAGAAAACAACCCACGCCAAACCAAAAAGGTTTGTTGACATCTTGATTGGCATCTTGTTCTGCAGCGGTTATAGCTTCTGCCTGCACAGAATGCTGTTGCGCAAGAACGACAAGCGGCATACTGAATATCAGGGATGCCATGAAAAGAACTGAGATGTGAAACGCTAATGTTATTTTCATTTCTCTGATTCTTTAGACGTTATAGCAAATTGGAGAAATTTAGACATCTATTTCTTTAGGGGTGGCACAGCGGTTAGCACGAGCCAACATATTACTTTTTGGTTCTACCAGTCCACACTTACTAAACAACCAAGTACCATTAACCCACATCCGGTAGCAGCTCCCGCTGCTGCTAACTTTGTCTGAAGCAACCGCGTTTGCGATTTGTAGGCATCGGTATAGAATTCAACGTATTCAGGTGATTTTCCAATTAACCGCTTAGGCGGCGGGGGTGGTTGATAATTATAAATCCTAATGAGCGGAATTAATATACTCGCCGTAAGACCTACAATACTTACAAATTTCTGTCCTGTACTATTGTACTAAAGTTTGGACAATTTTAAGA
>JAAXHI010000277.1 GCA_012270875.1 Candidatus Poribacteria bacterium
TACTATACGGTGGCAATTTGCGTTATTTATAGAAAAACGTCATACACACCGTTTTAGCCCCGTAGGGGCGATATGTTTATAAAACTGTACAAAAAGGAACTCATCATAATGTATAAATTCTTAGCACTCATCAGTCTTAGCATATTACTTGTAATATATAGTGGATGTGAGAGGGTTCAAAAGATCGTTACCCCGCAACAAGAAGAAACCCTCAAAATCGGTTTCGTCGTCGCTGGTGAACGCGTCACCTATCCAAACGGCGCAGAGATGGCTGTCACCGAAATAAACCAGCGTGGCGGGCTGCTGGGTACACAGGTCGAATTGATTGGACATATAAACAAAGAAGCGATACCAGAGGTCTCCGTCCAAATCGCTGAGCAGCTCATCGTGGAAGAAAAAATTATCGCCCTCATCGGACCCAACCGATCCTCTCACGCCGTTGAGGTAGGACCGATCGCACAGCAGTACGGAATCCCCATGGTTACCACAACAGCAACGAACCCAAATGTAACCAATGCTGGCAACTTCGTCTTTATGGCATCCTTCACGGATAGTTTCCAAGGTGCGGTCATGGCACAGTTTGCCAAATCTGACCTCGGAACTTCCACGGCTGCGATCATCACACGAAGCGGTGATCTTTACACTGAAGGTATCTCCGAATTCTTCGCACGCAATTTCAGCGAACTCGGTGGCGACATCGCCGCCCACGAATTTTACGAAGGAGGCACCTCAGACTTCACAGCACAACTAACAAACATTGCAGCCACAAAGCCCGATGTCCTTTTCACATCCGGTTTTGTTCAAGACATATCGCTTATAACGCAACAGGCACGCGCAATCCCGCTACGCAACGCCGATGGAGAACCGACAATCTTCCTCGGTGCCGATTCTTGGGATAGCGAACTTCTGTTCAATAACGAAGATGCCGAAATAGAAGGCAGTTTTTTCAGCGGGCATTTTTCGGCAGACACAAATGAACCCAACGCCCGAGCCTTTGTTGATACTTACGAAGCCACCTACGAATCCACACCTACCGGTGGTGTCGCCGTGAGTTACGATGCAGTCAAATTGCTCTTCGAGGCAGTTGAACGCGCCGGTAGCCTCGACCCAGAAGAGATACGCAAGCAACTCGCCGCGACTGAAAACTACATCGGCGCAACCCGTGTCGCCAGTTACGACGAAAACCGCCATCCGACCAAAAGCGCAGTCATCTTCACCATCAAAGACGGTCAAAAACAGTTCCACAAGCAAATTGACCCCTAAGTGCTATCCAATTTTCAGAAAAAATGTGACATCCTACAAGTTTTGTGGTATAGTGATTGAAACATGGGTTGGTACGAATAGACAAAACTCTGATCATTTTGGGAACGCGAAGGAGCAAACATGAATCGACCGCCAGAAGATTTCGTCCTTGTAGACGAAGAACGGCTTCTTAACTTCAGCACCGCCTGCTTTGAAAAAGCCGGTATCACACACGAACACGCCGCACTCATCAGCCGACTGCTCGTTAACTCCGACCTACGCGGTGTCCGCAGCCACGGCACCCGAACCGTCAACGGATATTGTGGCGGCTTTGAAAACGGGAGCTTCAACCCCAATCCAGACATCCGAATCATCCATAAAACACCAACCGCTGTTGTGCTTGACGGCAACGGCACGCTCGGCTATCTCCCGACTGTACGCGCCACGGAGCACGCCATCGCCAAAGCGAAAGAGGTCGGCATCGGGATGGGACTCGTCCGCTATATCGGACACTACGGATCCGCCGGACACTATGCTCGCTTATGCAACGAAGCCGGTTGTATCGGTTTCTCAGTACAGGGGTATCAGAACCAAGGCAACGCTGGCAACCAAGACCCCAAACCGCAACTCGGCTACTACGGCAACCCCCCGATCTGTTTCGCCATCCCTTCTGGTGAAGAACCGCCAGTTGTACTGGATGCCGCAACCTGTATTATGGCAGACTATCAGCGCGGTCCCGACTTCGATGCCTTGCTTTCAATCATACCAGCCGCTTTCTTCAAAAGTATCGGCTATACCGCTGTGGCAAGTCTACTCGGCGGCGCGTTGACCGGCTTCACCGAACCACCCCCCGAAGACACCGCAAAATGGAGCGGTGGGAGAATGGGGGGTATGGTCCTCGCAATAGACATCGAATCCGTCGTGCCAACGGCTGTTTTCAACGCCGAAGTAGATCGGATGGGACACGATGTCCGAGAAACTTATGAACCGTTACCGGGCACCGATAGAGCATTACTCCCCGGAGCGATCGAAACAGAACGCACAGAACACCATCGCCGCGAAGGCATCCGTTACGGTGAGATGGAACAGGAATCCGCACGCGGGGTCAGTGAACGCTTAGGCGTACCACTGCCTTGGGACGAATAACCGCTACATGCTGAAAGGTAGAACTTACGCACTTGCTCTTAAAGTCCCCCTGATAAGGGGGATTTAGGGGGTTAAATATACTAAAATAACGCAAGTTGCCATCTTTGTAGCATAATCTTCCAGATTGTGCTTGCGGAGACGCAAACTAAAAGATTTGCGGCGTACTCGCCCAGATGCGACGTGCATCACGATACAAAATCCCGCGGAGAATCAATCACTTTCAATGAAAATGGTCTCCGCACGTCTAAAATCTTATGAGTAGCAACTTGGGTTAAAATATCGAGATGCCTGCTAAATTTGCGTAAGTCCTGAAAGGAAAAGAGATGAACAGACCACCAGAAGATTTTGTCTTAGTAAATGAAGAACGACTTCTCAATTTCTCTACCGCCTGCTTCGAGAAAGCAGGACTCACCAACGAACACGCCGCACTCATCAGCCGTTTACTCGTCAACTCCGACTTACGCGGTGTCCGTAGCCACGGCACACAGACCGTTAACAGATATTGCAGAGGCTTTGAAAGCGGAGGTCTCAATCCGCGTCCCGATATCCGCGTCATCCATGAAACACCCACGACTGTTGTGCTTGATGGCAACGGCACACTCGGCTATCTACCGATGGTACGTGCCACCGAACACGCCATCGCTAAAGCGAAAGAAGTCGGCATCGGGATGGGACTCGTCCGCTACATCGGACACTACGGATCCGCCGGACACTACGCACGTATGTGTAACGAAGCCGGTTGCATCGGTTTTTCGGTACAGGGTTCTCGAAACCACGGCAACGCCGGAAACCGAGACCCCAAACCGCAACTCGGTTATTTCGGCAATCCCCCCATCTGTTTCGCCATACCCTCTGGCGATGAACCACCGGTTGTACTCGACGCAGCGACCTGTATTATGGCGGATTACCAACGCGGTCCCGAATTCGATGCCCTGCTTTCGATGATCCCTGCGGCTTTCTTCAAGAGCATCGGTTATACCGCTATAGCACACCTACTCGGTGGCGGACTCACAGGCTTCACCGAACCACCCCCCGAAGACACCGCAAAATGGAAACCGCCACAAGGCGGTATGGTCCTCGCAATAAATATCGAATCCGTCGTACCACTTGATGTCTTTCACGCAGAAGTCGATCGTATGGTGCATGATGTCCGTGAAACCTACGAACCGCTGCCGGGAACTGACAAGGCATTGCTACCGGGTGCCATCGAAACGGAACGCACAGAACAGCACCGTCGGGAAGGGATCCGTTACGGGGAGGCGGAACAGAAAATGGCACGCGAGGTCAGTGAACGGTTAGGTGTACCACTCCCTTGGGACGAATAATTTTCACACCCCAGTAGAAAAAAGAAAGTCAAGAAAACAGATGAGATTTTTCTTGCATTTTTTTGGAAAATATTACATACTTTTTACAATCCCTAAATGAATACCCCAGCCCTCGTTTTTATTGTATTGCTGAACGCTAGCTTGCAACAGTGAACCCCAAATACAAGCATGCTCCCTCAGGACGGGGTACCTGACACACTGTTTTTTATCTTTCAATAGAACAGGACTTACGCAAACCCCCTTGCAGGCGGGGTTTGATGAAGTTTAAGAAAATGAATCGGTAATCCCCAGGCCGGTAGGTGCGGTTTTGCGGTGTACTCACCCAAATGCGATCTGCATCGCAACCGGACCGTATCCTACGCGGAGACCTTGAAACTTTCAAAACCCTCTTGAGTCCCGTAAGGTTTATTTGCTTGGATATTTCTTAGCAGTATACGTGTAAATCCCAACCCGCCGAATCCCTCCTTTTTTGTAAGCGACAATCTGCTTATTGAAGTCATACACAGATTTAATTTGACTTAGAAGTCAAATTTGAGTATACTACGATATATTAGGGCATAAATAAATAAAAAAATATAATATGATTATGTCCTAATATAGATAACACAAGTTGCCATCTTTGTAGCATAATCTTCCAGATTGTGCTTGCGGAGACGCAAACTACCTATGTTTTGTCCAA
>JAAXHI010000373.1 GCA_012270875.1 Candidatus Poribacteria bacterium
TTTATTTATGAACCACCCTCTATTAACTCTATCGGATTTGTTTTTCAAGCGGAGTATTCCGCCAGCAGGAATCATTTTTTCCGGTGCTTCGCGTAAATAATGGGCAACGCCAGGGGTTGCGTCTTTGCTGAGTAGGATTTCTCCGTGTTTCGGTTGGTGTTCCTCTACTGATGCGTACAGTTCTTCAGAGATGTATTTTTCTTCTGTGATTTCAAACGGACTGAGGTTACTTACCCGAACAAAAGGGATACCACTCTCAGTATACGCTTTGCTACCAACCTCAACGCACTTTGTCATGGTGACCAGATTTTCCAGTGTATCCCAACCGCCAGCGCAATTTTTGATAGCATTCACAATCTCTTCATATTTCGGCTGGAAGTAGTCAGCGTCAATGCGTTCTGCGGTTTCTGTGTCTGATAGTTTTTTGACATAGGTTAGTTGGTGCTTCGGTTGATAGTCTGCAAGTCCGAGTTCGGAGAGGAGGAGGGTTTGTGCCCCGTTGTATCGTGTTTTTGATAGTTCCGTCAGTATCTTAGATTTTAGATAGGTTTTTTCAATTGCGGACGGGAGGGTATCCAAAACAGGTATCGGAATTTGGTATAAAAAAGGCGGAGCAATTTCGGGTTGGGTACTACCGTATCTACCTCTTTCTATAAATGCTTTGCCATGAGTAGTATTGAGGAAAATAGTTAGAAGGAAAGGGTTCAAGTTTCCACTTTTTACGATAAAGGTGTGAGACGATGAGATAGCATCACTATTTTCAAGATAGATAGCACACTGACCAGCATTTGCGCCTGTTCGCGTTATCAGAATATCTTTATGATGTATCGTATTTTCTTGTAAACGTTCTGCGTCTTCTTCCGAGATATAAACAGGGTTAGATGTCAGATCAATAGATAACGGACGCACATTTTGTGCCCTTAAAAACAGAACGCCTTCATCCACATAATTTCGCTTTATCTCTTTAGGATGTCTGATGTTAACTTGAAAATCGCTGAGTCTCTGCGAACCAATTGCTTTAAGTTTGCGTTGAACCTGTAAATAATCGGGTCGAAAAAACTCCGCATCAAGCCGCAGAGAATGGGAGGCATCCACTATGGATTGGTAATCAACGATAGAATACTGCATTATCAATTATGGTGAAGTAGGAAATACCTGTGTACTTTTTGTCACGACGGGCGATGAATCGCCCTACTACAAACGCATATCTGTTAATTGTAAAATTTGCCATAAATAGTGCCCAGGGTTATTTAGTTGTAGATAAATTATCGGATTCTCTAAATTTTTGATTCTTCTTTTTCAAGCCCGGTTCGGTTAGGAAACCGAACCTACCGGGCCTGGGTGTCCAAAATTGAACTCAAAAACTGAAAACTAAATCGTCCTGATAATTGCTTGACATCCATACAAATTTCTGTTATCCTACACTATAGGAGGAGTTTCCGATGTCAGATCACTTCAACGAATTATTATTACAGACACTCAAAGAGGTAGGTGTCCGCTTAGAACGGCTTGAAGGTCGCGTAGATCATGTCATTAACGAAAAATCGGACAAGGAAGATGTCCGGGACGTTAAGACAGAACTGAAATCTGTTAATGAAAAATTAGACCAGAAAGCTGATAAAGCGGATTTAGACTCGCTACGCGATGAGGTTCGGTCTAATGGACAACGTCTTGATCGTTTAGAGGCAGGGATAAAAACGCTTCAATGGACGGTGACAGCGGGTATAGCTGCGCTGGGTGTTCTTATTGCCCTCCTGAAAGCGTTTTAATCTATTTTTTAACCCCCTACCCTTATCAAGGAACTTTGAACCCTCTACCCCCGCAAGTGAGGAAACCTGCAATTTTTTTTCATGTTATTGCCAAAAGCTTAGATTTTCGCTTTTTGCCCAATTAATAAAAACTTCTGCGATGCCTTCAGGTAATTCTCCGTTGTGGTTGTGTAGGTCGTGTTGGACAATCAGATGACCGTTTTCATCTAACTGATATTGCCCGTTATCGTTTTGAAGATACACATAATCGCCAGAGTTATCTTTGCCACCTTTTTCGGAGACAGCGAAGAAGATCGGGTAGTCTTCAACTTTTGGACAAAGCGGTCCTTGTTCTGGATCATCGTTCCATTTCTGTAGGAATAGCACACTTGTTTTGGTGCCTGTATGCAGTTTAAAGGTGTTGGTATCCAACCCTACAACTGCCAGAATACGCGCACGATCTGCGATAAATTCACGGATGTATTTATCGGATGTGTTGTTGAATCTGCCCTGTGGTAGCACGATTGCCATTCTGCCACCCGGTTTGAGAAAGTCCAGGTTACGCTCAATAAACAGAATATCCCTACCGACTTTGCTTTGTGGTTTGCCGTTCCCTTTAAAACCGAGTGTGTATTGGTGGAGAATGCGGCTCTCCTTGATGTCCCCTGCGAATGGCGGATTCGCCATCAGAATATCAAAGTTGAACAACCTATTTTGGTCATTTTCCGCTCTTAACGCCTTGAGTCGGTCAAAACCTCTGCCGTAGGTTATTACCCATTCTGTATCTTTCTCTATTCTGTCATGCCAGCGTTGATAGTCAAGCGTGTTTAGATGTAAGACGTTGGACTCACCGTCGCCTGCGATGAGGTTGAGTGTTCGTGCTACGCGGACCGTCTTTTCGTCAAAGTCAATACCGAATATGTGGTCGCGGACATAGTGTTTATCGTCTTCGGGCATCTCTGCGTTGGTAAAAGGTGAACCGGTAACTTGAAAGAAGGTATGCACGGGGAAACCACAACTGCCAGAGGCGGTGTCAATCATAGACTCTTCTCGTTTCGGGTTGAGCATTTTGACGCACATATCAATCACGTGTCGTGGTGTAAAGTATTGTCCTTTCTCGCCTTTTGCGGATTTACTCACAAGATATTCAAACGCTTCGTCAACAACCTGTAAGTTGGAGTTAAAGAGTTTGACATCTTGCAAACTTGAGACACAGACTGCGAGGTGCGTATCGGAAAGTTCAAACTCCGAGTATTCTGGGAAAACACCTCTCCACTGATTTTTTGCGTTATTGAAAAGGCTCTGAATTTTTGATTTCAGTTCGCTGTCCGTTTGTCCCGTGTTTCTGAACTCCATCGCGCGTTCCATATCGTCATCTGGGACCGCTTCAACGACTTTCTTGATGGTCTCATAATCGGCACCTCTGGAACCGTAAGGTTCAGTGGATTCCTGCACAACGGTGTTGATTTCGCGTTTTAAAATATGGTTGATAATCGTCTTATCGTTTTGGCTCTTGAATTCGTCATAGAGCTTGGTAAAGATGAGTTTAAAAACCTCTTCAAAAACATCTACGCCAGCGTTTGCCAGGACCTCATCTTCTAACTCCAGAATAATGTCTTTTAGGGATTTACGTTCCGCTGCGAGTTTATCCTTGATGATGAGGTCTTTGAGCGTAAAACGCTCGTTGAGGATATTAGCGAGGGTTTGGTCTGCGTTTGGAATATCGGTAATCTCTTCAAAGTAATTCGGGTTTTTTCGGTGGTAGTGTGAAATCTGTTGTCCGTTTGTCCATACGGAAATGGGAGCCCCTGTGGCGTTGCAGTAGGAGCGGAGTTGATCTTTACCATTTTGGAGTTTCGGCTTTTTTACTTCAACGATGATGTAGGGCGTGTCCGGTCTGTCTTTGTCAAGGATAACGATGTCTGCGCGTTTCTTTTCTCTGCCAAAGTTCACAACGTGTTCAAATCGGATGCGAGGCGTATCGTAACGATATTGTTTTAGCAGCCGTGCTGCATAGAGTTGACGGACAATCTCCTCTGGTTTTAGTTGGATCGCTTTCCTCCGAACATCACAGTAAATCATGGGTTTCTCGTGGTTTCCTTCCACCTTCTGGCGTAAATCACGGACTTCAGTCTCTTTGAATAGGTCAAGATGGTATTTACTGTCATTTAGGATGGTTTGGATGATGTCGGGTTGTGTCATGGTTTCTCCGTTTTCAATAAATGTTGTCGCAGGTTATATTATCACAATTTACGGACTGATTCAAGATATAGACAATCATTTGCTATTTCCGTTGTCTCATCTGATAAACGAACATGTTGGTCATGAATCTGTAGACATCACTTGACCTTCTGGATGAGAGTGGTGCGCGGGAGTCCACTTCTGCGGTTTCCATTGAGCAGAGATAATCCAGTGGACAGAACACGACTGCTAATCGTGGCTTACCGTGTTTACCGAGCACGTGTATGCCTTTGATGTATCGCCATTTTAGGTTTCCACCTTTGTATCCTGTGTCCCAAAAGAAAGAGCCGCCGGTGGGTGTTTTCTTGAGTGTGAAGTAGCAGTTGAAAATGTCGTGTCGCATGTTGTCAATGGTGGTGAGTGGGTATTCGGGGAATATCTGCCGCAGTTCATTTTCAACGAGCGATGCAAAGGATATTTCGTTGCCGCCACTGCCGCAGTAATCAAAGAATAGCATGCCGTTATAGTCAAGGATGTATTGCCGTAGTGCTGCGCGTTCTTTTTCGGTAAATTCACCTGCTTGACTATTCCTGTTTTTGAGTTGTTGGTAGGATACGCCCATCGCTTGGTCGTGTCCTGTCATGATGACAAGTGGAGCATCCATAATATCTTTGTCTGTGAGTTTAAGCGCGCCTCCCATATAATCCATATCGGCAGTGATATTCGGTTGATTTGCGAGTAGCCACTTTATCAGTGATGGAATGGCGGTTGGGTCTTGCCACCAGTCAGAGAGGTTGTGTTTCAATCCAATTAGGCGGATGTGTCCGCGTGTGATACCATCAGATTCGTCTATGGTAGAACCGAGTTTGTCTCCGATTTCATCGCGATTGGATTGTATCAAGCCTGTGGGTATATCTCCTAACGCATCGCTGATACCTTCGCCTAATTCATCTGCAGTGCCTAATCCATCTCCGCGCCCACTCCCTCTGCCTTTCCCCACACCGAGACTGTTACCTTTACCTGTTTTTCCGATATCTACACCGTCTATTGACATATCGTCTACACCTGTTTTTATCTCTGGTGAGTCTACACCGACCGGTGAGAGTAAAGATTCGGGTGAAGGGGCAAGTTTCGTGACTGTGTCAAGTGAAGGTGCATCTAATCGCGATGGAGCGTCAATACGCCCTATACTGCCCCGGAGAGCAGGCAGTTTCTTAACTTCGGCTATAGACACAGCGGGGTTCTGTTCGGTTGGAATGACCCGTTCAATCTGTTTTTTCGGCATGAATTGACGCTTCGGTGGCGGGAGTAGGTCTACGGATATGCTATCCTCTATCTCTTCTATGGCAGGTGTGAGAAGCAACCGTACGGCGAGAACAACAATCGCAACAAGGTGGATTACAAGTGAGTAGGTAAAGGCGCGGTTTCTGCGTTTGGTGATAAAGGCTTTGTGGAACATACGGTTCATAGGCGGTCTCCTTTTAATCAGCGGTGTATGAGCGGTGATGCCCAAACTAAAGTTTGTGCTACAAAGAGAAAAGCCTCCTGTTAATCAGCAGTGTATGAGCGGTGGTTTCCTTTGTGGTTATAGATGTTGATGAGACCATCATTTGGGCGCCCTTTGATTGAGCCGATATGAACAAGTGCTTTGCCTTCTTTGTTTTGGACTCCGACACTGCCTTCCAGGCCATTCATCCAAGCAAGCTCTTTGTCCTCGTTCTTGACAAGGACGATGGGCCCGTATATTTCAGTCCCGAGTTTCCTATTATGTGCGTAGACTCTGACCCTGCCCATGTCTATAAATGTATCTATCACAACAACGGGTACTCCATCGAATTTGTTGGCGACAAAGACCGTGCCTTTGCCTCTATCTGATTCCATCGCAGCACAGGGGAACAACTTCCCCTCGTAAGTGACAAAAACCCTGCCTGCGTTATGATCAAAGGATGTACACATTCCAGCAACGGTTTTCCCCTCCTTGTTGTAGATAAAGACGCTGCCTGCGTCCCCCATTCCCCCCAATTTTACTATATCTACGCCTTCATCATTGACAACTCTAATTGTCTTGCATACGATTTCGTCAATCACTTTGTTGTCTTGTGCGTGTGCGTTGGGTGTTTGGTTGTTTGCGAGTGATGCAAGAAAGTATCCTGCGAGTGTGAATAGACTGCCGATTAGCATATAGGTTAGTTTTTGTTTGAAATTCATAATAAATCTCCTTTGCACTATTGTGCGTTTTCTTTCTCATTTTTGAGCATAGAAAAGTGTTCAGATTATGTTCTAACGCATTCTTTGCTATGTCTGTGTGATGTGCTAAAGTTCCACAACAAAGTTTTTAGCGCGTTTGCGTGCTTGTTCTCTGCGTTCTCTGCGGTCGCGTTCAAAGGTGCTGACACGCACTTGACAAGCGCCTTCAAGGGCATCAGGTGCATCCAAATGATCACCTGTTGGATAATCGCTCATCTGTGTCATGAATTCCGAACTCAACTTTTCATGAAACCCTAACCATCTATTGAAAATCGGTGCTTGTAGTGCGTCTATTCTGTCATATTTGTTGTGTCGTCGTTGTAACCAGTTTATGGCAGGGTATCTCCTGTGATCTACACGTTTATCGCGTTGGGTTTTGTAGTCCTGTTCTATCATTTTTTTCTGTGCTTCCCATGTATCTTGGACAAATCCTTCTATACCAAATCGGATGCGAATGTCCCTGTTTTTGAGGGTGCTGTCGCGGGACGAGGTGGTAAGTATCTTACTCAGTGATTATTGGAATGTAGTAAAACCCGAACATAATCGCCATTTCGTCTTCAGAGGTCACGCCGTATCGTATCGGTTTATCTGTATCAAAGTTTGAATGCGTGCACTCAAAGCGGAGCCCATCGCCGAGGGTAAGTTTTAACGGTGGATTGAACTGATCCAACGGGGCATTATCATAAGCCACGCTTTTATGCAGCAACTCACCTGTAGAGATACGAAACACTTCAAATAATTCACCATGCCGATGCATGTGGGAGGTGACTTGAAATACATTGAGTTCTGTAACGTCTCGGTATCCCTGGAGTCTCAAAAGTTTTATGGCATCTGAAACGCGCCATTGCCCTTCTACTGTGCGCGTTGTTCCGGGCGGGACGTTTATATCTCTGTTAGAGGCGGCGAGTCCTTTTGCCTCGTATTTGACGGCTTCGGGGGGCAGTGTCCACAGATTCACATAAGTTTCACCAATGAGTTCTTCTGTTCCAAGCAGGTTAACGTAATGTGAGTTCATATCAAAAACAGTGTCGCCAGCGATGCGCATTGCAACGCCTTCAGGGAATCGGATTGCGGTTTCAGCACGTTGCGAACCGATGACAGGTAAACGATCCAATAGAGCGAGATGTCCACCCTCCATATCATCGGGATTGATGCCTCTAAAAGTATCTTCTGGATTCACACCGATGCCCGGCACGATTCCTTTTTCAAGAAGTCCCTTCCACAAACCGACACGCGTAACGCGGTAAAGGATGAAGTGGTGGCTTCCTGTCGGATAGAAAATATCAAAGCCGTTGACGAAAATATCACCTTTTGGCGTTTGTCCATTTTCATCTGTGATTTGTGTCGCGTAAAAGACTTCTAACTCTTTACCTGCCTCTATCTTGAAAGGCGGTAAGTGTATCTGATAGCCTTGTCCGGGCGGTGGGGGTGCTGGTGCTTCAAATGTTTCCTCTGGGTCTCGCAGCACGGCGAGGTCTCCGATGCCTACGATTTGTGTGTCTCTTGGCGCGCCTGCGGTTATCCACTTTCGGAGTGCCTCGATTTTTCCATCATGGAGTTTACCTGCGGCGAAAGGCATTCTTGCCCCGAGTTCCTTTTCTATGGGCCCCATGAGTTTTGTTATAATAAAACTGTTATTGGGATTGTTGGGATCAACAAGTTTCATGCCTGCTGCCGCTGCTGCGGGGTTTTTAGGCGTTTGCCCGACTAAGTTTTGATACGAGTTTACATAAGCAAGGTTCAGTCCACCAGCGTTTGCGGGTGCGCCGTGGCATGCGGCGTTGACGCAACTTTTATCAAAGATATGGTGTTGTATTTCATGATAGGTTGAATTATCTTCTGTTGGGGTTGCGTCGAAGCTGCTGCTGACGAGGACGAGGTCTAAGATATTGATAATCCCGTCGCGGTTGACATCTGCGTTCTGGTCATCTTCCGGGTGTCCGAAGGCGGCGGCGACAAGTACTAAGTCTTGAATGTTGACGATCCCGTCTTTATTGATATCCTCAAAGAGCGGAAAGACGGCATCGTGTGCAAATATTAGCAGCGAGAAGCTGCCGAGGAGTAAAAGCGTCGTTGTGATAGAAACGAGTTGTTTTTGCATTTCGTTTTTTATCTCCGAAAGTTGTGTGATTTGAATTTTAATTTCCACTGGTCAGGGAGGATGCCGGTGTCTCCCCACTTCCAGTTATCTACATAGAAGCCTGCTGTGCCGCTTCTGTTGCGTTTGATGTTGAAGGGTGGGTCGGTGGCGATGAGGTCAACGGTGTTGGCGTTCATACCACGTAGCACTTCAAGGTTGTCCATTTCGTAAAGGGCGTTGTCGGGGTAGTTTTGTGTCATTGTTTTTCGTGTTCGTCCAAGCTTACTTTTCTTGATGATATTGCTTTATTTTTTATCGTGGTGTATTTTTCTGTGGCAATCGGAACACAGTGCGGTGAGGTCTGTAAGTTTTTCGTTGTAGATACGGGCGTATGTTTCGTGATGTACTTGTGTTGCGCGAGCACCACATTTTCTGCATTTATACCCCGCCATTCTCATAACTTCATTCCGCTTGGCTTTCCATTCGTCTGATTTGAGATACGCTTGATAGTTGTCGCGCCTGAAATCCCACAACAACGATTTGAGCTCTTTAGAAACGTTGTCCACAGGCTTTTGATTGGCAGGTCTGGGGGATTCTTTGGTTTTCTGTGGGAGCGTGATGACCTGTCCGAGTTCAGATAAGATGCTGCCCAGTGTATTCAGGTTTCTTTTTGACACAACAGATGGGAGTATTTTCAAAAACTTCATTTATACCTCTTGACAATATGGTATTTCATGATATAATATAAGGAATATAGCATAATTGTTGTGTTATGTGCAACACATCTACAAACTTTTCCAGAGCCATTCAGTTTTCGATTTTTTCAGGGATTTTCGCGGAGGGATCACGAGCGACAAGAAATCCGCAGAAACACCCAAGCAAAGACCCTAAACAAACACACTCGCTCCTACCGGGAAGAGAGGTGTACGAAAAAATCGGAGTTATGTGACAATTGAATAGTTCTGAAACTTCTCTACTACCGGAGGTAATAATGGCATTTGTTTTAGCATTGATTTACTTTCTACTGTGTATTACGAATCTGATCTATCAGGACTTACGCAAAATCCATTT
>JAAXHI010000305.1:0-7094 GCA_012270875.1 Candidatus Poribacteria bacterium
CTGACTTCTCCCACCGCTGAAGCAGTGGGGTTCTTATGATTTTTCATAATCTGATTTACGTTCTTGTAGAACGCTTACTTGATATGAGCCCCGCGTGCGGCGACCACGAATCAAGTCTACGAAGATGCGGGTGAAACCTAACACCCTCGGGGATCGCCAGATTCCCAACTATGATAACAGGGTCTCCTGACCCTGATGCTTTATGTTTGCGAAATATATTAGACGCACCAACGGCATCTCGGTGACCTTCCCAACCGCACTTAGAACACTTATACGTTCTACCCCACGGTTTCTTACGATGTCTACAACTCGGACACTCTTGAGATGTATAGGCTTCATTGCTTAGCAATAACATAAGTTCTATAATCTATCTTGCGTTTCTTAGGCTTCTTACTCATGATAAACCCTAACCTCTAAATATGACGGCGAACATGTCAAACCACTCAGACCCACAGCTAAAGCAGTGGAATTGTTAGAGAAGTCTCTTCAAATTCTTAACTGTGAAACAATTTCAATAGGCGTTGACAGTCAGTTTAGCACATCGGTGGCACTTTGTCAAACATATTTTGGTCTTGTGCCATGTGAATGCCCAAGATCGTGCAATGTGAAGCCGAATTTGCCCGTTTTTGTGCAAGCGGTCTGTTTTGGAATTGAGAATAATGATATATTCAGCGTTTTAGGGGTTGGCATACAAATTGCATCGCTTTGGATAAGAATCTGTTAAATCTGTTGCCCGATAAAGAGGCTCGCCACCGATGAAAAAAAGAATGTTTTTTCTTATCCAATTGCTCCTGATTTCTATACTTCCTTTGTCAAGCACTTTCGCGCAGGATTCCTCCCAATGGCACTTACCTGATGGCGCGATAGCACGACTCGGTAAGGGCAGTGTAATTAACATCAGGTATGCACCGGATGGCACGCATTTCGCTGTGGTGAGTACGATCGGGATTTGGCTCTACAATGCCCATACCTATAAAGAGACTGCCTTACTCACTGGACATACATGGGAAGAAGTTTCGACGATAGCCTTCTCGCCAGATGGAAAAACGCTTGCAAGTGCCAGTGGGGACGACCCCATTCGGTTGTGGGATGTCTACACTGGGCAGCTCCGGACGACACTAACAGGGTATGTGAATGACGTTAACGCTATTACGTTCTCACCGGATGGAAAAACGCTTGCGATCGCAAATGCTAACGAAATCCTGTTGTGGGACGCGGAAACCGGTCAACAGCAGACTCGTCTTAGTGGACACACCGATTCGGTGAAGGCTATTGCGTTTGTTCCAGATGGAACGAGATTCATCAGCGCGAGTTCGGATGGAACGATCCGAGTGTGGGACATACTGACAGCACAATATAAATCTTTCGATGTAAGACTGAATAAATATGCGGATATTATGTTCTCACCGGGTGGAAAAACGCTTGCTATGGCACACAGGAACATTCAGAAGATTGAATTGTGGGATACGGACACGGGGCAATTCCTACGGACCTTCAGAACTGCATCATCAGTCGACACTATTGCGTTTTCACCGAACGGGAAAACACTTGTCAGTAGCAGTGGTTGGCCAGATTACCCTATTGAATTGTGGAATGCACAAACTGGCGAACTTCTCACGACTTTTATAGGGCATACATGGCTCGTTAACGCGTTAGCGTTCTCGCCAGATGGGAAAACGTTGATCAGCGGGAGTTGGAACGGCACGATTCGGGTATGGGACGCGGAAACAGGCGAGAGTCGTGCTACGCTCCGAGAACATCTGAATTGGGTTGGTGTCGTTGCATTTTCACCCGATGGTAGCACCCTCGCGAGCGGCAGTTCACCGCACATAATTCAATTATGGGATATAGATTCCCAACGATACAAAACCACGTTTGAAGCCTACGCGTTTGAGGTTTGGGGTCTTACCTTCTCGCCGAATGGGCAGCTGCTTGTCAGTGGGAGTTCAGAGGAGGTATTGATATGGGGCGCACACACCGGAGAACTCCACGCAAGGTATCAGAATTGGTATGGGGCTATCGCGTTTTCACCGGACGGTGAGACACTCGCCAGTGGCAGATTTGATGGTACTATCAGGTTGTGGAATGTGAACACGATTCAAGACTGGAAGGCTGTCCAAAGCAGTGCTGTCCTTGATGCGCCTCACGGCGGTTATGATAGTTTAGCGTATTCTCCAGATGGGAAAATACTCGCCAGTGCAGGTAGAGAAGGGACTGCATATAGAAAAGGGACTATTTTGTTTTGGGATATCTCTACTGCACAACTAAAAACAACCATCAATGCACATGAGGAACCCATTACCACCTTAGCATTTTCACCAGATGGCAGGACACTCGCCAGTGGAAGTTGGGATGACACCATTCGATTATGGAATACAGAAACTAACACGCTCAGACAAATCCTTAACGGACATACGGAAGGTGTAACTTCGGTTGCGTTTGCACCAGATGGCGTAATACTTGCCAGCGGTGGCGGCGACGGGACGGTTCGGTTGTGGAACCCACATACAGCGCAAGCTCAAGGCACACTTACAGGACACGAATATGAGGTCAATTCGGTCGCATTTTCGCCAGATGGGCGTACACTCGCCAGTGGTGGCGGTGAGGGCACGATCCTCTTGTGGAAAGTTCAATCTGAAGCACTTGAAGATGTCAACGGTGATGGTAGCATCAATATTGACGATTTAACGTTTGTTGCGAACCATATCGGGCAAGCAGGAGATGGAAATGCAGCGGATGTCAACGATGATGGAGTTGTCAATATCCTTGACCTCGTTGCCGTAGCAAGAGCGATGGAGCGAAACCTTTTGTTGCAATAGAAACAGATTTTGGTGTTGACCCTCGATAAAATCTATTGTAAACTCTGTCCTACCATACATACCAATTCTGCGAAATCAACAAAAGGGATAGCCATGGAAAAACGAATTTTAGGACGAACAGGACTTGAAGTGAGTGTTTTGGGAATGGGCGGACTCTTTGTTTCAACAGCAGGCGGTAGAAACCGCGCTGACGGACATAATGCTATCCGACGTGCTTTGGAACTCGGTGTCAACTACGTTGATACCGCACCAAGTTACGGGAACAGTGAAGAGGTCGTTGGTGAAGCTTTAGATGGCGTGCTGCAACCGCACTATCTTTCTACGAAAATCGGTGGCAGACCTCAACCTTTCGATCCGAAGGATAAACAACTTTTGCGTCAATCAGTTGAAGAAAGTCTCCGTTTGCTGAAAAGGGATACGATTGATATCCTGATGGTGCATGAACCCGACCGTCCCGGACAATACGATTGGTGGACAAGCCACGAGACATTTGATGGACAGGTCTGTGAACTGTTAGCGGAACTCAAAGCGGAAGGAATTGTTCGTTTCACAGGTTTAGGCGGTACAACGGCACATCAACTCCCCGCAATTATGGCAACGGGGGTCTACGATGTGGTGCTGGCAGCGCAGAATTACAGCCTACTCTGGCGTGAGGCGGCAATCTCAATCTTTCCAGAAGCGAAACGACAGAATATGGGAATTGTCATCGGTGCACCCTTACAACAAGGGGCATTATCACGCCGCCACGCTGAAGTAGAGACGGGGGCATGGTGGCTTAGCCGTCCCCGTCAGGAACAGTTCAAAGCACTTTATCAATTTTTGGATGAAATTGAACTCTCGCTTCCAGAGGCTGGTATCCGGACGGTTATATCCAATCCCGATATTTCTACCGTGTTGGTGGGCGCGAAATCTGTAGAGGAAGTCGAACAGAATGTCCGTGCGGTTGAAGCAGGTCCACTGCCATCGGAGATATTAGAACGGTTTCAGGAAATCGCGGATATGGTGCCATTTCGACCCTTTGAGGAGCCCCATAGTTTGGCGTTCGGTAGGGAATACACCGGTCCAGGACCTGCACGGTGAGATAAAAAAGAGAGGCGCGCTCAGAAAACGCGCCTGCAACAAGAAAATAGACCGAGAAGCATTATTCCTTGATGTAATCTAAGCGTAACTCAAATATATGCTCTGCCCAACTGCCCGCACGGTTTTGAGCTTCAACCTCAACAGCCATCACATCTTCCAATTGTGCATAAGCATCGGCATCTTCTTGGGTCGCAAACTCCAACTCAACAAGTCGGTGCGGAGATTCGCCATAGTAGTTGTCGTAAGAAGCGATTGCTTTCAGTTCAGCGGGTTCGACGAGCGTTGCAGAAATTGAATCCACCCACTCCAGATAGGCTTGTTTCCCGCCAAGTGGATAGTCAATAAAATAAACACCCTTAACCATCCAGTTACCTTCCTCGCCTTTTGCGTAGTCCGAACGCTGGATGAATGTATGTACAGTTGTGTCGCTTGAACGATTCGGAAGTTCTTCAAGAACCGCAACGATCTCTGGACGGTTCAGGTAGGTCGCTGCATCAAGGAAACTGTTAAATTCAAATTCAACAAGCCGGTTCGGACTCATTTCGGAGTCCTGGTTATCATAAGACCTTATCCGAACAACCTCTTCGGGGGCCTGCAGCGTTGGGACAATGGAGGCAACCCACGCAATATAAGCGTCTTTTCCACCTTCCGGGTAATCAATCAACCAGACTAACTTCACCGGGGTTGCTTCCATCATAGGCATGGTCTCATCCATATCCATAGTGGCATCCGTTGGTGATGTGGTATCAGCGACCATATCTCGTGCCCTGCTACAACCCGTGAGTGCAACAAGCACCATGGCAATTATCAAAAATAGATTTCCTAATTTCAAAGTCGTCATTGCGTTTCCTTTCATAAAATAACCCAAGTTGCTACCGCAGCAACATAACTGATTCAATTACCAAAATTCATAATTTAGACATAATAATTATAATAAGCAAGTTTGAATATTAAATATGCCCATTGTCCGTTGATGACGGGCGGGAAAACCCCGCCCCTACGGGGGTTCGACACGTTTGGGAAATCCGAAAATCAACAATTTATTATTTAATATTGCTTAAATTTTCTAATAATCATGTCTGTATATAGATTATACTTAAAATTCAACTTATATGTCAAATTAAACTTCGTGTGATTCCAAAATGAGGGAAATTCGGACGAGGTTCAAGCAAATCCGGATCTGAGCATCTATAATTTCTCAAGGGGCAACTTGGTTACGACCTCCAAATCGGTTCTGGAGCCTGCGCACGGAAATTTACCGTGCGCGCGAGAACGAACAGGAGATCCGAAAGCCTATTCAAACTCCGAATTATTTCTGGATTGACTTCCGTTTCATGTGCCAAATGAACAACGCGGCGTTCACTGCGGCGGCAGACGACGCGGGCGATATGTAAAATAGCACCGGCAGTACATCCACCGGGCAGAATAAAGTTTGTCAGTGGCGGAAGTGCCTCAGAAAGTGTGTCTATCGCGGTTTCCATCACCGTTGTGAAGTCTGCTGATATGCGAAAGTCGGCGGCTTTCGTGTGTGTCGCAGGCGTTGCTAAATCTGCACCGACCGCGAAGAGGTGATTTTGGATTTGTGCCATTAGATCAGAGAGGTCTGTATCATCAATGAGCGTCTGCGCGTAGCCGATGTAAGCGTTCAGTTCATCAACAGTACCAATCGCTTCAATGCGAGGGGCATCTTTTCCTATCCTTGTCCCCCCGTATAGTGCCGTCTCTCCAGAATCACCAAATTTAGTATAGATTTTCATAGCCATCTATTATATACTTTGGGGAAAAAGGAGTCAAGTTAAGCATGAAAATTTCAGGACAATCTATAGCAAGTTTTGGCTTGCAAGCTGCGCCAAAAGTAAATAAAATTAACGTTGCCGATTTGCGAGTGCCCACATCGGATACGCTACTCGGTTCCGATCCGTTCCATAAGAAACCTAACTATTCCGCCGTGCTAACGACAATAGAAACAGATACGGGGCATCAAGGCATTTCTGTCGCTTTTACTGCCGGTGCCGGAAACGACTGGATTGCCTACGGTGTTGAAGACCTCGCGCAACTCGTTGTCGGGATGGAGGTGGACACTTTTGCCGATGATCCGGGTGCGTTTCATAGGCTGCTCGTTGACCACCACCAATTACGCTGGCTCGCAGACGGTGTGAATCGGATGGCAATCGGGAGTATTGTCAATGCGATGTGGGATGTCTGGGCAAAACTGGTCGACAAACCGCTCTGGAAACTCCTCGTCGATTTACCACCTGAGAAAATTGTGCAATCCATCGACTGGCGGTACCTGAAAGATGCGCTGACACCCGATGAAGCATCGGAGATACTTAGCACACACTGGAACAGCCGAGAAACCCATGAACAGAAACTCCGTCAACAGGGACCCAAGGCGTATTCCACCGCAGGGTGGCTCGGTTTGACGGATGAACAGATCATTGAGACAGTGAACCAAGTGAAAGCCGCTGGACTCGACTGCTTCAAGATGAAGGTCGGACAGGATCTCGAATTTGACCAAAAACGACTCGCCTTTATTCGAGAAGCGATCGGTCCAGATGCGCTTTTGATGTTGGATGCGAATCAGATCTGGGGTGTTGATGAGGCGATCGCCTATATGGAAGCGTTGGCAGAATTCAAGCCAACATGGATTGAGGAACCCACAGCCCGCGATGATGTTCTCGGCTTTGTGAAAATATCGCGTGCCTTGGAAAAGCACGGTATCGGGGTTGCTACGGGAGAACAGGTGCCATCGCCTGTTATCTTCAAACAATTGCTCACGAGTGGGGCAATCCAGTATTGTCAGATTGATGCGACACGACTCGGAGGTGTCAACGATGTGTTGGCGGTCATCTTAATGGCAGCAAAGTATAATATACCCGTCTGTCCACACGGTGGCGGGATTGGGTTATGCAACATGATTCAGCACTACGCTATCTGGGATCAAATCTGCGTTGCGGCACATTCGGATACACAGGTGGTTGAATATCTCAACTTCCTGCAAGAAGAGGTTTTCCTGCATCCGATCCAAGTTCGGGATGGTGCTTATGTTACGCCAACGGTGCCGGGCTGGGGACTTGAGATGTACCCGGACTTTGTCGAAAAGCACATCTACCCGACAGGCTCCGCCTGGCAAGGCAGAGAGGCATCTGGAGGGATCACCTTTTTGGCGTAGTTAATCCAATGAAAACGCGCGGT
>JAAXHI010000305.1:7107-7328 GCA_012270875.1 Candidatus Poribacteria bacterium
ACCGAATTAAAAAATTAATCTTCATAAAACCGCGCCGATCAAAAGGGAGAGCATTGTCAAGATCAAATCTATTACGGTTTCGCACCCTCCGCGCGTTCTTTATATGCCGCAGCACCGGACGTAATCCATCCGCCAACGCCTGTCATTAAGAGCCGCACCCCTGCCTTGACATATTTCTCTACCATGGCATCGAGTGCCAAGGTGCCAGCAACCCGTCCCGC
>JAAXHI010000370.1 GCA_012270875.1 Candidatus Poribacteria bacterium
TCCCATAGCCAGTACCGCCGTAACCGCCGCTATAGCCGAAATCCTCGTAACCGTAAGATGAAGTGAGTCCGAGATCAAGTCCGGATGAATAGCCGCCGTAGCCGCCCCCGTATCCGTATCCACCATATCGGTTCAGATCCCCGCTACCGAAGTAGTGTGTTTTGTTCGCCTCTACAGTTACGGATTGTAAGCCTGTTATCCGTAAGTTAGAGTCCATCGGAAGAGCGATCCCTTTTTCATCACGTTTCGGTTTCGGTTTCCAGTCGTAGAGTCCACTGAGATCTGTCAATTCAGGTGGGTGTCGCCATCTACGGAGGCTGTCAAGGTAAGGTTGGATGCCTCTGGCCTCCGCATCTTTTTCGGAGCGTTCCTTTTCATCTTGCCAGATGAAGTGTTTTGGAGCACCCTCGGTATCAAATGGGTTACGGTTCAACAGCCCAAATTCACTATAGTTTCTATCTTCCGGAGGTATTTCAGGCGAAGATGTTTTAGGGTCGCTGGAATCAAGAGGGGTGGCATCATCGCTGGGTGTTGTGGTTTCTGTTTGCGTTTCGTCGTTTTCTTCAGCAATACGACTTACAGCAATATCAGACGTTGCGGAGAGGACAATGATAAGGATAAGCCCAATTTTAAAAAGCAGCCCCACGCATCTTAAAAAGTGGTGAACTGCAAGTTTGGACAATGGATTTTTCTGCACGTGTATTCTCGGTTATGGTGTTTTGGTAATTTGGAATCTTGACAACTTGAGAAGAAGAAACGAATAATTAAGATTTTGCGTTTACATAAATTTTGTCGCGTAAATATTTTTCGATAACAAGCACGATTTGTAGATGTATAGATTATCTGTTTTTAAGATACCCCCATGTTATCGTTAGTTTCCCCGTTGCTTCGACGGCTTGAAATTGCTTTGAGAGACCCTTCATCACCTCAGCGATCTCGTCTTCGTCTAATGCTGTATTGTAGACAGCAACCTCATCAATGATGCCTCTCAACGGTCCGTTCTTCCCATCGGGACCCTGTGCACCGATAATTAGCGGAGCATTGCTTGTCGCAGGTTTACCAGCAGCACCGCGTGGGTTAAATTGTTCACCATCAACATAAGGAATGAGGTTCTTCTCATCATACACACCTGCGACGAAATGCCATTTACCATCGGTGACCTCTTTGCTGCCCACCTGCAAGTCTTGCGCGCCATTAGGCAGCGTGAATCCGAAAGTCATCACACCAGGCCGTATCCACATCGTATAGTTCCGATTTGGCCACCTTTCTTTCCCAACAATTATTTGGTACGGATCAACGATCTTCGGGACTTTTATCCAGGCTGTCATTGTCCACTGCCTGAGGTTCATGATATCCTCATGTGGTACGAGAACATGCCCCCCGTCGAATTCAAGCGCGTTGTCAAATTTTCCGTCAGCCCACGCCACTTCGCCAATAATTTCACCGTGATGTCCGTTCCCTGATAGGTCTTTGACGATTTTACCGGCACCTTCATCAAAAAGCCATACACCTATTGCATCAGCACTGGCGTTAGAGATCCAAAAGCAACAAAAAATGCTCATAAGGAGCATTGAAACAGTTATCGTTTTCATGGTTCGTGTCCTCCGCGTGAAACCTTTTATTTTTGGTTTCCTTCTATTTTATCAGATTTTTTCCGATGCTGCACGCACTTTTTCTATTGACGCCTCCTATGCATTAAGGTAAGATGACGTATATTTCAGATATGGAGGAAAGCGGAAGATTGAGGCTGCCTTCCTGTTTGTGAGTTTTCCCTTCCATTGAAGGAGATTCAAACCATGCCAAAGTATCGGACCGCAATCATCGGCTGTGGCGGTAGAGCCTACGGTCATGCAAATGCATATCAACATGTTTCGCGAGGCGAGTTAGTTGCGTGTGCGAACCGATCAAATGCTGCCCGCCGCGAAAAATTCGCTGAAACTTTCGGGGTTACTGGCTACTCGGATGCTGAAGAGATGCTCCGAACAGAAAAACCCGATCTTGTTCACCTCGTCGCGATGCCGGATCAATGGCGTGAACTCATGCCGATGGTCTCTGAATTGGGGGTGCCAGCGTGTATCGTTGAAAAGCCGATTGCTTGTGGCGTTGAAGACTGGCGTTTGCTACGCGAATTAGAAAAGCAAACTGCTACGAAATTTGGTATAGGGAAACAATACCGCTGGCATCCGGGACTCATCAATTGTCGAAAGATGGTGCAGAGTGGTCTGTTGGGTGAAATTCGGCTTTTAGATTTTTCATGTGGTATGAACCTCTCTGCCCAAGGCACACATATCATCGATTGGGCAATGTCCTTAAATAACGATTCGCCGATCATTCGGGTCTTCGGCACTGTTAGTGGTGCCGAGTCATTGGACAGCACCTATCCTGCGCCGGATGCATCATCCTGCCAAGTCGTCTTTGAAAACGGGGTCTACGGGTTTTGGAACACCGGCTTTACCGCGCCACGCGTCATGGACGACGATGCTATCTACAAGCACTGTCGCGTTGCCGCCTATTGCGAGAGAGGTCATGTCCTCTTTGAAGAGTTCAGCGGATGGGAAATCTTTTCCAAAACTGGCACCAAAATCCACCAGACGACGCCTGATGAGTGGCGTGAAAATAACGATCTTGCGCAAGCACGTTTGACGGAAGCGATGTTCGATTGGATTGAGGACGATGCCAACCCAGTCGAGACGAATCTAAAACTCGCCTTGCACCAGTTCAATGCCCTTTTGGGCATCTATGCAAGTGCGATCTCTCACCAACCTATTGACATCCCTTTTGACCCGCCTGTAGATTTGGACTCACAACTTCGCGAAGTTTTGTTGTGTTTCTAACCCCGCGCGCTATCGTGTATACTAACATGAATTTACTTGTTGTGGTGGAGAAACTGTGATATAATGATTTTAGCATCGTTGGTAGCATCGTTGGTAGAGAATTTCGCTGCGCCGCTTGGCGCGTCTCTACTGTTACCAAATGAGATCGGGAAGCGGTGTGAATCCAAGTCATAAATAAAACTGAACGAAGGTATATCTCAATGTCCAAAATAGAAGATTTTGCTTTTTATGGTGCTTCTGAACACCAATATATTTTTCAAGTCTACCCTATCGGAACAGAGTTCAAAGATATTGGAGGCGTTTATATCTTCACAAGGCGTGAGATAAATTCCCAGGGCGGAGTCGTACATAATATATTGTACGTTGGGCGATCGAATTCGCTTCCGCGAAGACTCACAAGATTGCATCATAAATGGGAAGGTGTTCTGCGAAATCGTGGTAATTGTATATGTGTTTACTCAGAATCTAACGATTGGGATCGAAACAGAATTGAAGATGATTTAATTTGTAAGTATCGACCACCTCTCAATATGGGAATATAATGTGGAAAAATATACGACACTTTTGGCGGGCTGGTAAAACGGGAGTTGCTCTATTTTTACTTACGGTTGTGGTTTCAGTTTACACATATATTATAGTAAAATCTCAGGCAGTTCAGACCTGGAAACAAGATATAGCAGATATTTCTATTTTTATCCCTGTTGCTGGGGTAATCGTTGGTGCGCTAATAGGAGGTGTTGATTTTATTATGTTTTTGTCAGATTGGTATAGCGAAAGACAACAGAAACGTATTAGGGAGGCTGAAGCTGAAGGTCTTGCTAAGGGAGCGGCGAAGTACTACGCTGCGGTTAAAAATTGGAATGACCGAAGAATTGAGGCTGAAAGCAAAGGTGAGGATTTTGATGAACCTATGCCGACTCCACAGAATATACAAGAATCCACCCCCGTTGAAGAAACTACTTACGATCATGCTGCAGATGAGACCATCGCAGAATGAGGTTCAAAATTGATTCGCGTGGGTAGTTGTGTACCCAATGCACAAATTATTGGAGTAACGGGGCGATCAGGTAGTAGGGAAGATTGGAAGACTGAGTGTTTTTATTTTCTCTCAAAGGAGAATGTGATTGAATCTGAGTAGGACTTGCCAACATCTGGGTAAGTGAATCGAGAGAACCTCACTAACTCATGCGGCGGAGAAGGATGGGCCCGTTTGCTGTTTTACGGAAACGCCTCTGAAAACACCTCGTCTCGGTTCCAATTGAACTTAAAAGTGATAAAGTCGATTGCAGATTATCTCTAACCTCAATCCAACCTACTTGTAACACACCTAAACGCTCTATTTGCCCTATTCAAAAATTTGACAAATTCGTTGTTTTATGCTATACTATTAAAGATTTTATTTAGAATAGGCATAGTAATTTTGACGCTATAGGAGTGCTATCTTGTCTGCTCCAACTACGGCATCTTCAGAGCCGTACATCCACATCGCGCCGTCGGTGATGTGCGCGGATTTATGTAACTTGGAAACCGATATTCGAGAATTAGAAGCGGCTGGCATTAATATGCTCCATTTTGACTTGATGGACGCACATTTCGTGCCAAATATGCCGATTGGGCTTGCGCTTATTGAACAATTACGCCCAAAAACGGACGCTGCTTTTGATGTTCACCTCATGGTGGAAAACAACGATTTCTTTGTGGATGCAGTCGCAGAAATAGGTGTCCAGCAGATAGCCGTTCATGTTGAATCAGCAACGCATCTTGATAGAACCTTGTCTCTCATTCAGGCACACGGCATCAAGGCAGGTGCAGCACTCAACCCTGCCACCCCGCTCTCTGCATTAGATTATGTCCTGGATCGGCTTGATTTTGTGCTAGTTATGACGGTAAATCCCGGATTTGCAGGGCAGAAGGTAGTGCCAGCGACTCTCCGAAAAATCGCGGAGTGTCGTGCTTTTTTACATGAACACGCCGTTGATCTACCGATTGAAGTGGATGGCAACGTGAGTTTTGAAAATATCCCGAAAATGGTTTCCGCAGGCGCGGATATCTTGGTCGCAGGGACGAGTAGCGTTTTCCAAAAATCGGGGTCACGACTTGAAAACGTTCAGCGGATTCAGCAGGCTATTACGCTCGGACTCACAAAAAGAAAAAACGATGGATATCAGTTATCGGATGTTGTCTAAAAGAGGTCGCTAATGCATCAAAACCTCTTTTTAACTGAAAACCGATAACTGAAACTCTCACTGCGAGGCAAACTATTAAAAATAATGGAAGCACTTGTCCTTCACGGGGTTGGAGATTTAAGATTAGAACGGATTCCGGTGCCGCCTCTCGCTGAAGGTAAGGTTCGCGTCCGAATTGGGTTCTGTGGGGTCTGCGGTTCTGATATTCCGAGAATTTTCGTCAAAGGCACTTATAGTTTCCCCACGGTTTGTGGACACGAATTTGCTGGCATTGTTGATGCATGCGGTCCTGGAGTTGACGATTTTACGCCGGGCGATCCTGTCGTCGTATTCCCACTGCTCTGGTGTGGTACCTGTGCCGCGTGTGAACAGGGGAAGTATGTCCAATGCCACGATTATGATTATCTCGGTTCACGTAGCGATGGTGCCTTTGCGGAGTATGTCGTCGCACCGAAAGCGAATTTGATTCGTGTCCCACAAGGCGTGACACTCGAGGAAGCAGCGATGACAGAACCGGCTGCAGTTGCATTACACGCGGTCCGTCGTGCGCAAACATCGCTTGCTGGAAAAACTGTCGCTATTTTTGGGGCAGGTCCCATCGGATTGATGACAGCACAGTGGGCAAGAATAATGGGCGCGACAACTCTGCTCCTCTTTGATATTGTTGCGGAGAAACTGGAACTCGCGAGGCAACTCGGTTTTGATGAAGTCTTTAACACTACGACTGAAAAACCTGTTGAAGTCGTGAATGCGTCTACTGATGGAAAAGGCGCGCATCTCTGCATTGAGGCTGCAGGGGTTCCTGCTACTTACCTCAATGCGCTTGAGAGTGTCGGACGCGATGGGCGTGTCGTTTTACTTGGTAATCCCGAGGCAGATGTAACCCTCCCTGCGGTGCTTATATCGCAATTAATGCGACGTGAAGTGAGCATTTTCGGAACGTGGAATTCCGATTATAGTGCCGCTGGCAACGATGACGATTGGCGGACTGTACTTCAAGCGATGGCTTCCGATATGTTAACACTCACGCCTCTCATAACACATAAGGTTCCATTAGTAGATAGTTCCAATATGTTGCATAAAATGCGAGACAAGAATGAATTTTACGCGAAAGTCTTGATTCACCCGTCAGTTGTCAGTCGTCAGTAAAGTAGTTTTGATAGACCAGATACCGCTTGTAACTAAAAACTGATAATTCATTAAGAACGAAAAACGTAGCCTGAAACGTAGTGGAAGGGTTTTTGCTTCGGTATTTCTTCAGATATGCGCCGAAGAACTGCAAAGTCCAAACCCATTTGCCTTAACCGCAAGGGAAATTAAAAAAATGAAAGCGGCTATACTTGAAAGTCTGGATAATTTAAGTGTCAAAGAAGTCCCCGAACCCGAAATCGATGATGATGCCGCTTTAATGCGCGTTGAAGCTGTGAGTATATGTGGTTCTGATGTACGTATTCTCCATCACGGTAACCCAAGAGTTGAACCCCCGACCATCATTGGTCATGAAAATTCCGGTGTCATCGTTAAGACTGGTAAAAACGTAACGCGTGTTAAAGAAGGGGATCGAGTATCAATCGGTGCGGATGTCCCCTGTGGTCAATGCCGTTGGTGCCGAGACGGTCTCGGAAACAACTGCGGCATCAACTACGCCATCGGTTACCAAATCCCCGGTGCTTTCGCGCAGTATATGAAACTACCCCGCCTCGTTTTGGAAGAGGGACCCGTTACCCCATTTGACGCATCGCTCAGTTTTGATGAAGCTGCCCTCGCTGAACCCCTCGCTTGTGCTATCAATGGGCTTGAACTCGTCAATATATCGCTCGGCAAAACTGTCGTTATCATCGGTCTCGGACCGATCGGTTGTATGATGATTGACCTTGCACGGATAATGGGTGCCACGAAAGTCATCGGTGTGCAACGAAGTAAACTCCGGATGGAGATCGCAAAGTTCTATGAAGCAGATGTTTATATCGCCTCTGAAGAGGAAGACGTGATTGAGAGGTGCAAAGAAGAGACAGAGGGCGAGGGTCCCGATATCGTTGTTACAACGTGTGGCTCTGTTGAAGCACACGAACAAGCTATTGAGATGATAGCACATCGTGGATATGTCAATCTATTCGGCGGGTTGCCGAAGACAATGCGTCCTATGAGTGTTCTTTCAAATGTTATTCACTATAAGGAGTGCTTTGTGACAGGTTCACACGGGTGTGTACCGCGCCACCATGAATTAGCGGTGCGTCTGCTTGAGAAGGGTTTAGTCCGTGTGAAACCGCTCATCACCCACCATTTTCCACTCGTTGAGATTGACAAGGCGTTTGAAACAATGGAATCTCGGAAGGGGATGAAAATTATGATACACCCGCATCAGTAGGAGAGAGGAACGTAATGCAAGATTTTTCGAGATTTATTCGAGAGGTACCTGATTTTCCAAAACCGGGTATTGTGTATAAGGATATCACGCCACTTTTAGGAAATCCAACTGCCTTTCATAGGGCGATTGATGAGTTCGCACTCCGTTATAAACTTGAAGCAATTGATGTTGTTACGGGCACGGAAGCGCGCGGCTTCATTTTCGGTGCTGCGCTCGCTTATCGACTCGGTGTCGGGTTTGTCCCTATCCGAAAAAGAGGGAAGTTGCCTTATCGGACACACGAAGCCACTTACGATCTTGAATACGGTTATGATGTAGTTGCAATCCATCAAGATGCATTCCCCAAACACAGCAAAGTCCTTATATGTGATGATGTCTTGGCAACCGGCGGGACGCTTGCTGCATCAGTTGAACTTATTGAAAAACTGGAAGGACACATCGTTGGCATCGCTGTTTTGATTGAGTTACTGGAACTCAACGGTAGGGAGAAGGTGCCAAACTACGATATTTTTTCGCTCGTTAAATACTAAGATTACCACGTGCGCCTGTAGCTCAGTGGATAGAGCAGTGGTTTCCTAAACCACGTGTCGGGGGTTCGATTCCTCCCAGGCGCATTTGAAATGGTTTTTTAAATATTGGGTTTCTGCTCTGATTTTTCCGATTTGATCAACAACTCGTGCCTTTCTCTGTTTATTTTCGGGTCGGGTCGTTGGTCAAAAAATCGGGTTTCTGATGAAAAATAGTGGGCGACCGTAGCCCGTAATGTAATGGAGGGGTTTGCTTGGGTGTTTCTTCGGATCTACGGAATGAGACTCTAAAGCACAAACCCACCTCAACGAACCGCAAGGAACTTTAAAAAAAATGTACAGATTCAGTATCTGGAAAATAGTTTTAATCGTCGGGGTTTTTCTGTTTTCAGTGATGTACCTCATCCCGACACCAGATAGTTTTTACAATCCGCTATATGGGAATCTACCTCTTTGGATGCAAGAAAAACTTCCCGCTTTTGAAGTCACCGAAGATAACGATCTAAAAGTGAACCTTGCAGAGGTTGAATACCCCGAAGGAATCAGCTTCCAAGATACAACCAATGAATTAGAAGATGTCTTCCGAGTCCATTTAGCGAAACAGAAACTTACGGAGGCCGTTGATTATGAATTTGGTACCACTGAAGCACGTGAATTTTATGTGCGACTCATCTCAGAGACGGCGCGTGCAAATCCGCGCGCAACCCTCGACAATTTACACTTATACGGGAGCCTCCCTGTTATCCTCAGACGGCTCATACCGGATAATCGATTAAAATTGGGGTTGGATCTCAAGGGTGGTGTCCATCTTGTACTTGAAGTGGATTTAGAAACCTCTAAAGCCGAACTTTTCCGCCAACACGCGCTCTCTATCCCCGAGCAGCTTCGCGCAGACGAAGTTTTGTGCCGTGAGGTTAAACGGGTAGAAGGACAGGACGCACTCGATGTATTTGTCGGTATTCCTTCCCGATTCCGATCTGACGCGGCGCAAAAGGCGGAGTATCTCGAAAAAGCACAACGGCTTCTTAACGAAATTGAATTTTTTGAAGATGTGCAAGTCAACAACGAAACAGAAACACAATCCGTATATCAGTTGAGACTCAGCCAAGGCGGTATCCAAAAATATAGTGAACAGGCGATTGAACAAGTCCTTATTGTTCTACGAAATCGCGTTGATGCGTTTGGTGTTTCGGAACCTTCTATCCGACGAGAGGCAAATCACCCCAGAATTATCGTCGAGCTTCCAGGTGCTGAAGACTCTTCAAAACCGCTACAGATCGTTCGGGAAATGGGTAGACTTGAGTTTAAACTCGTCAAGAAAGCGCCTACTGGCGGCAATTTCTGGAGCGGCACCGCCAATACACCACCACCAGATAATATCCCCGAAGATAGTGAAATCCGCGAGGATCACGAGACCGGCAGCTGGTACGTCTTGGAGAGTCCGGTCCTCCTAACTGGCGACCGGATTACCGATGCCTTTCCAACTACCGGTAGGACGAACTTCGATATTGTCGTCTCGTTGAGTTTTGATGGTGCTGGCAGGCGTAAATTCGCGCAAGTTACAGGCGAGCATATCGGTGAACACTTGGCGATTCTCCTTGATGGGAAGGTTCAATCTGCACCCGTTATCCAAGACCAGATTATCGGAAATGCTATTATTCAAGGAAATTTCACCTATGAAGAAGCGAGTTACCTTTCCAATATACTCAAAGCAGGGGCATTTCCGGTAGGTGTCCAAATCGCAGAAGAACGTACCGTCGGTCCCACCCTCGGAAAAGAATCTATTGACAATGGCGTTCGCGCTGCACTCCTTGGCTTGGGCATAGTTTTAATTTTCATGATAATTTACTACCGCCTCTCCGGGATAATTGCCATTATCGCACTCGTCTTTAATATGCTGATTCTTCTCGGTGCTTTGGCAGGTTTCGGCGCAGCATTGACACTTCCGGGTATCGCTGGACTTGTCCTCACAATCGGAATAGCTGTTGATGCGAATGTCCTCATCTTTGAGCGGATTCGCGAGGAATTACGGACCAACAAAACCGTCTGGGCAGCGATCACAAGCGGCTATCAACGCGCATTTATAACGATTTTAGATGCCAACCTCACAACATTCTTTACAGCACTTGTCCTCTATCATTTTGGTACAGGTCCTATTAAAGGGTTTGCAATAACGCTTGGCATCGGTATCCTCGCGAGTATGTTCACAGCCATCGTTGTTACACGCGAGATTTACGGATTAACAATCGGAAACCGAGACGTGCAGAAACTTAGCATTTAATGGCTGTCAGCCATCAGTCTTCGGCAGTTAGTTAAGAGAGTTTCTTATAAAAAATCTACCCATCTTGGAGTACTCTAACGGAGATGGTTTGTTTAACTATATTTGTGAAGGAGTGGTTGTCAGAGAAAAGGTTATCTGTTTGACTGATAACTGAAAACCGAAAACTGACAACTATTAAAAAATTTGGAACTACTTAGGAATACAAATTTCGATTTTATCAGCAAATACCGCACCGGGTTTATATGTTCAGCGGTGCTCATCGTTATCGGCTTGGTTTTCCTCGGAATCCATCGGGGCCCCAACTTCGGAATTGACTTTCGTGGCGGTGTTAAAATCCAAGCCAAGTTCAACAGGGTTGTCACTGAGTCTGAATTGCAAGCCAAACTCGCTGAGATCGATTACGGACGTGCCAAAATCCAAATAGATGAAAGCCAAAACGAAGCCTCTATCGCTTTGGGACATCGTCCCGAATTTCAGCAACAACTCATTACTATCCCTATTATGGCGGATCCCGGCGATGCGACCGCTACAAGTCTTCAGATCAGTCAGACTGCCGAAAAAGCGCATCTGTTGAGAGTCGGAGAAACAGTCCAACTCATTGAGGGCAGTTCACAACAACGCAATGAGATTATCGAACGGGAAGACACTGCCGAAGGCGACGCGATTCGCTTGACCTTCGCGAACCCGGTTGGGATTGACTTGAGCGAGAATGCCACTGTCCAAGTCCAAGCGAGTGTCGGTAGAATCCTTACAGATGCACTCCTTGAAGGCGGGAACGGTTGGCAAGCACTCGTCGGTGGGGTCAATGTCTCTGAAGTCGGACCGAGTGTCGGACGCGACCTTAAATGGGCTGCGCTTTGGTCGGTACTCTGGTCGATCGTCATTTTGTTGGTTTACATCTCTTGGCGATTTGAGTTTCCTTTTGCTATCGGCGCGATTGCTGCGCTCGTCCACGATGTGTTGATTACCTTGGGTATCTTCGCGGTGCTATCACAAGAGATTAACCTGCCGACTGTGGCAGCGTTCCTCACGATTATCGGGTATTCGCTCAACGATACAATCGTCGTGTTCGACCGGATTCGAGAGAACTCACAATCCTTACGGGGAACAGACTACGTTACGGTCATTAACCGAAGTATCAACCAATCGCTGAGCCGGACTGTTATCACATCGTTGACAACCCTCTTTGTTGTTTTGGTTATCTTCATCCTTTCCAGTGCGGGTGAGGAAATTAATACATTTGCCTTAGCACTGATCATCGGTGTGTTGATAGGCACGTACTCTTCGGTCTTCATCGCAAGTCCGATTTTATATCTCTGGAACCGAGGACAGCAAACGGCTTAAGGCTATCGGCTATCGGAGACCATCAGCCGTCAGTTAAGAGGTTTGTTGATTAAGTCATAGCACCATTTCTAATTCACTACTTTCAATGGGAAACTTGTAGCATAAGCTGTTAGTTTGTGCTACCGTGCCCCTTTAAGAGGGTGCCGTCCGCATGAAAATACTGGTCTTAAGTCCGTACACAACCGGACAAAAGCAGAAACCCGATACCCCTCTCCAAGCTGAGGATTGCACGTCACCTGAGCGTCTTGAGGCACGAATACAGGAACTTCGCGGTTACAATGAGGAGGGCTGGTATAGTGAAGATCGGGACTACAGCATGCCTGCTGGCGAGATGTTTTCGGGTCCCTTGAATACACAGTTGCGGCAAGGCTTAAGCCAAATTCGAGAACACGATCAATACGGTGAGACAATCCTCGACCTGTATTTCCCATGGTATTATTGCCGGATTGACGGAAAAATGAGTCCGGTTAACGAGAAGGACCTTATCGTCCCTTTTGATACTGCGCCGCTTCACGAGCTTGAGGTTTTAGAATTCGGTGAGAGTGGTGTCCCTGAACGGACAGTAGATTTGATCGAAAGTTACGACCTCGTTTTCTCGCTATTGCGGCAGGACGATATTCAATCACTACAACGCGTTTTTGAGGTGGAACGCGCGACAACGCTAATTTTCTTGCTTGCGAAAAGCCACAAGCATGTCGTCAATGAAGACTTACCGAACCTCCACGTTGTTGAAACAGGCAGCGATTTGCAGAAAAGCCTTCGTACCACAAACTGGGCTTTAAAAGGAGTCGTGTTGAGGCGGTTGTGTGAAGCTGCATGTCGCGACGGTTTTCAAGTCTTTGAGCAGGTCAAACAGAATCCCCAACAACTCATTGAAATCGCACGCAGTACCGAGTCTGACCCAAAATAGCAATCTCTGTGGAAAAAATGGATCTTCCAACCCCCATTATCAACGAGAATTCGCAACGTATTATCGGTGAATCCGAACCGATGCAGGTCGTGCTGCGCCAAGTCGCGCAGGTTGCACCGACGAAAGCAACTGTTCTCATTACGGGTGAAACGGGTGTTGGAAAAGATGTCATCGCACAGGCTATCCACGAAAATAGCCCGCGTAAAGATAAACCCTTTAAAGCCGTCAACTGCGGTGCGTTTTACAAAGACCTCCTTCAAAGCGAACTCTTCGGACATGAAAAAGGGGCTTTTACAGGCGCGACAACGCAAAGACGCGGCGTATTTGAGCAGGCGAATAATGGCACACTCTTCTTAGATGAGGTGGCGGAAATGTCGCCTGAAGTGCAGGTGAAATTTCTGCGGGTCTTAGAGACACGGGAATTCACTCGACTCGGTGGCGAACGGAATATTAAGGTCGATGTCCGAATTATCGCCGCTACAAATGTGAATCTCGCGACATCGGTAAATCAGAAAAAGTTTAGACAAGACCTCTATTACCGTCTCAATCTCTTTCGCATCCAGATCCCACCACTGCGCGACCGTCGCGAAGATATTCCGCTTTTCGTTTCTGCGTTCGTCTCCGAATTAAGTGCAGAACACGGTAAACCGATTACCGGTATCACACCAGAGGCACTCAATTATCTCCAGAGTGCTGACTGGTACGGCAACGTTCGTGAGCTCAGAAATGCCATAGAAACCGCGATTATCTCAGCCACCACCGAAGAACTGCAACTCAAAGATTTCCCGATGGACCCGGAATCTCAACAGGTTTCTTTGGTCCCGGTGCAAACCTCTGGCACGCAGCTCGTTGACGCAACCGCTGACGAGACGGATCTTCTGAATGTGTCGGGTGGATCTTTACAGGTTGTCGGAACCCCTGATAATGCAATCGCTACAGAAAATATTGCCATTTACAAGACGATTCTGGGGCTTATCCTTTCTGCGATCCGCTTGCTTGAACCGGCTGCCACCGCTGGTAATGAGATGCCGTTTCTAATCCCAGATGAGGATACCAGTTGGATGCAAATTAGTGACACAGATGACGCTGCGGCTGTCCTCAGAAAAGCGTTGGAAGTGCTATCAACGATAGCCAGAGTGCTTGAGAATCGGACACAAGACGGCGTTTTACCGATCGCTGCACCGGTGGAGCAACAGGGCGGTTCGCAAGGACAGGACGCGTATGTACCTGTGCTTGATGAGGAAGGGGTTATCGGCAGAGTCGGTATGACGATGGCGGAAATTGAACAGGTAGCGATCCAAAAGACCCTTGTGGAAGCGGGCGGCAATAAAACAGAGGCAGCAAAAATTCTCGACATCGGCGTACGAACCCTCCACCGCAAATTAGACGCTTACAGACAGGAAACCGAGGATTCGGATCAGGAATAGCGTTTACAATCCACTTAGTTGTAGAGATGTCTTTAGTACCACCCCTTCGCACGCGCGTGGATCCACATTTCGCACATATTTCACTTGACCTTTAACCCAGTTAATGCTAAATTGTACACAACAGAACGGAGAGCATTTTGAAAAACTTCGGCACCTTCTGGCAAGCCGTCCGAGACTTCTGGAGAACTGGAAAAACAGGCATTGCTCTATTCCTGATCTCTCTTTTCGCTCTCATATATGGATATATCGCACTGGAGTTTGAAATCACACAAGGCTGGAAGGGACACGTATCCGTTCAAAATGTCACAAAAGATATTTCGGCGTTTATCCCTGTTGCCGGGGCAAGTTGCAGTGGGCTAAAATATAGTCAAATTTATACAAATCTATACATATCTAATTATTCTATACATTGTAAGATTTTCACTTGACAAATACTATAAGAATGTGGTATAATTATAG
>JAAXHI010000529.1 GCA_012270875.1 Candidatus Poribacteria bacterium
GTTGATGTGCACGTCCTTCAAGGTGAACGGGAGCAGGCGGTCTACAACAAGACCATCGGACGTTTCCGGTTGAGTGAGATACCGCCAGCACCGAGAGGTATACCACAGATTGAGGTGACGTTTGATATTGACGCAAACGGCATCCTTAACGTGTCCGCGAAAGATACGGCGACCGGTAAGGAGCAGAAGATTACTATTACTGCGTCCTCTGGACTGACCGAAGCCGAGATTGATCAGATGGTGAAAGATGCCGAAACGCACGCGGAAGAGGATAAACAGAAACGCGAGGAAGTTGAGGCTCGCAACCGTGCCGATTCTATGGTCTACGAGACCGAGAAGAACCTGAGCGAGTTCGGCGACAAGGTAGATGATGCTTCTAAGGAGAAGGTCAATGCTGCTGTTGCGCGCGTCAAACAGGCGTTGGAGGCGGACAATTACGCCGAGATCCAATCCGCAACGGACGAGTTGACGCAGGTCTGGCATGAAGTCTCTGCGCAGATGTACCAACAGACTGCGGGTGCGGATCCGGGTGCTGCTCAGGGAGATCCATCCGCTGCTGATGCGGAAACGGGTGATGCGGAGAGTGAAGTCGTTGATGCTGAATATGAAGTCGTTGACGAGGACGAGAAGAAAAGTTAATAGGACGAACACAAAGTCTTTTTCTTTCCTGATCAGGATGGAAGTATGGAAGTGTGGAAGGTTCGGAGAATCTTCTTCCATACTTCCACCGTGCAGTTATGTTGTAGAAGTACTTTAGGACTATACCGGAGTTTAAAGCCATGGCGTACAGCGAGTTTACCTTAGAATCGGTACTACCGGCGTTTCAACTTCAAAAGATTGACACTGTAGGGCTATTTTCTCAAGTAGCAGTCGTACCGCCCAGCGACCATCTTACCACGGCATTGGCAAGAAAAGCAGCATTAGCTACTGCTATCGGTACCGAGAAAGCCCGATCAGAAATGATTGTCGCTGATGTCCTCGTTGAACTTCTTGAACACTTTGATCGCCGCATCAGTCTGTTCTCTGGAATTGACTTCAATGTTGACGTTGAGAAGGACTTAACTGGGGTATGCGATTTTTTAGTAAGTCTGTCGCCGAACCAATTTTATTTAGAAGCCCCCATCATTGTTCTTGTTGAGGCAAAAAATGTTGACGTAAAACTTGGGTTAGGGCAATGCGTTGCTGAAATGGTTGCCGCGCAGCATTTTAATACCGAAAAAGGAAATGACATTCCCTATGTTTACGGTGCTTCCACGACAGGAATAGAGTGGCAGTTCCTGAAATTAGAAGAAAAGCACTTGCACATTGATATGGCGACCTATACGCTTGAACGGTGCGACAGGATCCTCGGCATCCTCTCCAGTATGGTCGCACAGAAAGCATGAGAGACAGCGGAACTATAGGGGAAAACAGATATGGCTTATAGCAATTTTACGCTGGATACAGTCGTAACAACGTTTCAACTTGAAATCGTTGAATCCGCGGCACTCTTTGCTGAAATAGAAGCGGTAGTTCCAAGTTCCTATCTCACAGAAGTATTGACCAAAAAGGTGCAGTTGGCCATCGCCATAGGCACGGAGAAGGCAAAGTCAGAATTAATTGTTGCCGATATTCTCTTTGAACTCCGCGAGCAATTCAATCACCGCATCAGTTTTTTCTCGGGTATTGAATTCAGTGTTGATGAGGAAAGCGGATTAACCGGGGTGTGCGATTTTTTAGTAAGTCTATCGCCGGTGCAGCATTTGTTACAGGCTCCTGTCATCGTTCTTGTTGAGGCGAAGAAGGATGATCTGAAGCTTGGTATGGGACAGTGTGTCGCGGAGATGCTTGCCGCCCAGCGTTTTAATGCAGAAAGAGGGAATGATATCCCCTGTGTTTACGGGGCTGCCACAACAGGAATAGAGTGGCTGTTCCTTAAGTTGGAGGAAAAGTGTTTGCACATTGATATGACGACCTACCAAATCGCTCAGTGCGACAAAGTCCTCGGCATCCTCTCCAGCATGGTCGCACAAAAGGCATAAGTCGGCATTTGATGATGCCTCTGAAATTATCGTTTCTATGTCTGCCGCTCTGGGGTGCGAGATTCTTATTTAGATAGAAGGAGTTATGCATTGTTAAAGAAATGGACGTGTGTAGCGTTGATATTTATGCTGTGTCCTATTATCGCATATTCTCAGACAAGTTTATACCGGTTGCCGACAGCGGATACCTCGCTTGGACTGGCTCTCTGGAGGCAGGATATAGGTATTACTAAACCGAAAAATACTACAACGCTTGGTGCTAATCTTGACTACGGTATTGAAGATGACTTAAAGATTTCTTTTCAAGTTGGGGTCGGATTGACTGACGCAACTGATGTGCCGCCAGCACCTACTGGTGTGGTCAGTATAGTGCGTCTTAAACCGTTAGGAGACACGGGCTTAGACTATTTTTGGAGAGGAGATTTCGGTGCTGTATTCTTCCGATCTCTGCAAGTGTCTACGAATCAGGTCCTTGAGCGTTCACGTATTCTTAGGCTTTCAGGGGCGGTGGGGGTCTTAAAACGTCTGGAAACGGAGTCTGGACAGGTGATACTCCCGTTTTTCGCTTTATCTTATATCAGGTCTTGGGAAACTTCAGAAACTAACGCAGAATTTTCTGAAGAATTAGAGGATTTGGTTTTCAAAAAATCGGCAAGGTATGGGGACCTCGCTGGAGAAATTGGTATGGAGATTGAATTGTCGCCGACAGTAACAGCACTCGGTGGTTTACAGTTTTCTTTTGAGAGATCCGATATCGCTTTTCGTGTCGGCTTAAATTTCTATTAGATAAGGTAATTGATAGCGATGTCGTTGACGCTGAATACAAAGTCGTTGACAAAAAAAGATAAAAGTTATGCCATTTCTAAATAAAC
Organism: Candidatus Poribacteria bacterium; assembly: GCA_012270875.1. GTDB lineage: Bacteria > Poribacteria > WGA-4E > WGA-4E > WGA-3G > WGA-3G. The sequence goes on from JAAXHI010000529.1 coordinate 2,894, forward strand.
GATTTTCATTAGCGGAAAGCCTGTTCGTAGTAGCGCAATTCATTGCGCTCTTACATGCGAATACTTCATAGCGTTTCAAAATCTAATGCGACTTTATTTTTCAGATTTGGTATTAGTTTAACAGATCGTGTGAGGTTCACAAAATTACAGAGATAAGATTTTCCGTAGCAAACCTCAACGCAAGAATAAAAGGAGAATTATAATGGCTACTAAACATGATAAAACTGCCCAACGTATTGCTCGGAAGGAAGGAACTTCTTATAATA
>JAAXHI010000342.1 GCA_012270875.1 Candidatus Poribacteria bacterium
GTTAGGGTATGCGACCACCGTAGGGGCGAGGTTTCCTCGCCCGCCATCAGATCTGCTATGTGCTTATCGGACGGGTTGGGAGACCCAACCCCTACGAGAGATATTTATGCACCATCCTCAGTTAATAATTCGCTAAAGCGTTTAAGTTCCGATTCTTCTAAAGTGAAAACATCTTCAAACGCTTCAACCATCCTTCCCAGATCCCTTTTGCGAACATACCATCCGATACCATCAACAAATCCCCAAAAGTGCGTGTTAGGATAGTGTTTTTTGATAAGGTCTCTAATGGCAATTTCTGTTTTTGCCTTATCACCTTGTCCGGAGGAAGTTGTTGTTAAGTACGAAGCTTCAATAATAATCTGTGGATCCTTTTGGTCAGGAATAATAAAGTCCATTGTGCGCTTTTGATTTGGGGCACTTTCTTTCAGTTTCTCCAAGTCTATGCTTCTTTCAAAACTGACTTCCATATCATCTAAAAGGTTTTGTATAACAACTTCAGCGTTATTTTGTTCCTTTCCTGAGTAAGAACCTTTCTCTTTATAGCGAATCAATGTATCTACCATCGCCTCAACTTCAAAACTGAGTTTAGAAACGCCTAACTTTTTTAATTCAAAAAGTGGGAGCGTTTCAGAAAGCACAGGGACAGTACAGCCTTCAAAAAAAAGATTAACGATACCCCTTCTAAAATTGGCACATTCTCTGATTTTCTTTTCAATTTTTGAATTAGACCATTCCTTTACGTCAGATTTTCCCGAGTCTGACTCTTCCATCCAGTGGTCTTTGTAGCAAAGTTTTGAAAGTTCCTCATCATCAACAATTCGGATGAAGGTAATTAACCGTTTAAAGGTTTCGTTGGAAAATCCTGTCAGTGCTAACAGAGCCTTTAATCCGTTCTTCTTTTCTAAGATCAAATCGTCGATCAACTTTTTGGTAAGGTTTTGCGTTTGAATCTGATTCCTCACGACAAGTAGGGTCTCTTTTAGGGCAATAATATCTGCTTCGCTTTTTTGCTCAAACGATTGAGTCTGAAACCAAAAAGTGTTTCGTGTTAAGACGGTATTAACTTTTTCAGTGTTGGTTCTTGCCATATTCATTATCCCTTAATTAAGACATTACATTTAATTCCAGATTTAAGAGTTTTCTACAGCAGATTGAATACCCTTGACTTATCCAATCTGCGTCAGACCACCCATATAGGGTTGTAGCACCGCAGGGATACGCACTGTGCCATCTGAGTTTTGATACGTCTCAAGGAGCGCGATAACAACGCGTGGCAGTGCCGTACCGGACGCGTTGAGCGTGTGAATGAATTCTGGTTTTGCACCTGCCTCCGGACGGTAGCGGATATTGGCGCGACGTGCTTGAAACGCCTCAAAGTTGCTACAAGAGGAGACCTCTAAAAACCGCTGTCCTGCGGGTGCCCAGACCTCAATATCGTAGCATTTCGCTGCGGAGAAACCGAGTTCAACTGTGCAATGTTGCACGACGCGGTAAGGCAAACCGAGTGCTTGCAGAACACTTTCAGCATTTTCCAATAACGACTCATGCTCGGCGTAAGAGGTTTCAGGGGTCGTGAACTTTACCATCTCTACTTTGTCAAATTGATGGATGCGCTGTAGACCTCGTGTGTCCTTGCCGTAAGCACCTGCTTCACGCCGGAAACACGGTGTATAAGCGGTATAGTAGATAGGTAAATCATCATCAGAAAGTATCTCACCCGCGAAAAGATTTGTCACAGGCACTTCAGCGGTTGGAATAAGAAACAGATCAACGTCAGGATTCTCTTCGTCTCTGTCGCAGCGGTACATATCTGCCTCAAATTTGGGGAGTTGTCCTGTGCCTGTCATTGTCGGTCGGTTGGCGAGAAACGGCGGTGAGACTTCGGTGTACCCGTGTTGCGTCGTATGCAGATCGAGCATGAACTGAATCAGTGCACGCTCCAACCGCGCGCCCAACGCCTTGAAAAGCACAAAGTTGCTCCCTGCGACTTTAGCACCCCGTTGAAAATCGACGATATCCAACGCTTCAGCGATTTCCCAGTGCGGTTTCAGTTCAAAATCGAAACTCGGCAATTCACCCCACGTCTTGATTTCGATGTTATCGTCTTCGGTGGTGCCAACAGGGGTGGTCGCTTCTGGCATATTCGGAATTGTCAGCAGAATCGCATCTATCTCAGCCTTTGTATCGTTGTTTTCAGCGGTGAGTTCCTTGATTTTTTGGGACAATTCCCGCATCTCCGCGATCGTTTCTGTTGCATCTTGTTTTGCTTTTTTGCGTTCTGCGATCTGTTGCGAGACTCGGTTTTGATGCGCTTTGAGGGATTGTGTATGCGTTAGATTCTCACGCCAGCGTGTATCGAGTTCTACCAACCGATCCAGGTCAGCTTCAGTATGCCGATCTGCCAACATCTGACGTACATTTTCGGTATTTTCGCGAATAAATTTAAGGTCAATCACGACGGTGCCGCTCCTCTATTGTAGGGTTCACTCACAAACTTATATTTAGGAATAGGATTCGTAGATTACTGCTATGTGGAAGACTTGTCCTGTAACGAAAAAACCACAGCATTGTAGAGCACAACCTGTGGCTAATTCGGTAAAATAAGAACGGGCCCGACGGGACTTGAACCCGCGACCTCCTGCGTGACAGGCAGGCGCGCTAAACCAACTGCGCCACGAGCCCATGAAAATTCCTAACAAGTAGGCGGGACAGGACTTGAACCTGTGACCTACAGCTTGTAAGGCTGTCGCTCTAGCCACCTGAGCTACCCGCCCAAAATGAGATTTTCAGAGTATCTCATCTCAAGGACGTTATTAAGTATACCACATAGTCTGATGTTTGTCAAGAAAAAATTGATTTTTCCGAAAAAATAATTAAAACAACCCTTATCAGAATAGTTTCCAAATATTGCTTGTAGGTTGACCTTAATTACAGCGCAAATTCCACACCGATGCTAATACTCCTGTGGCTTGTCGTTCCCCCGATACGGTCGTTCACCACGGACAAGCACTCTCCGCGGATTGTCTTCCCACGTCAGTTCATCGGCACTGTGATAACCGAGCGTCATACTCATCCGCGTGCCGTCGGTCCGATTGATACCCGTCGAATGGATGATCATGCTATCAATCGCGAGCAAGCCGCCTGCCGGCATCGGTAACGGAATCGCTTGACCCGTAGCGATCTCTTGAACGGCATTATCTGTGAAATCAGCGAATGCAGGCAGATGGTGTGATCCAGGTACAACTCGTGTGCAACCGTTCTCCAAATTTGTGTCCTCCAGATAGACCAAGACAGTCGCAATCGTCCGGGACCAATGCCGGACATCACGATGCAACGCGAGCGAATGACTTGAACCAGCATCTCGGAGATAGATGTGATTGTGCCGATTCAGTATAAATTCTATATCCGATCCGAGTAGTGATTCCAAAGGATTGAGGATCTCATCACAAGTGATAGTCTCTCGGAAAATGCCGCCGCGTTCCCAGACCGCGGAGATTCGGATAATCCTGCCATCTTGACGCGCAACGGGTTCTACGCCTTCCGCTATGTCCTTCAACGCTGCGGCTTTTAATGCCGCTACGTGATCCGTAGAGAGTTGGGTCGGAAATTTGATGAAGCCGTTGTGACGAAACAGTTGGATTTCTTGCGGAGTCAGTTCCATCGGTTTCCTTCCGTTATATTCAGAATCAGTTGTGAAATGTCAGTGTAGCATAGATCGCAATGCGGGTCAACAGGGAAGTGCGAGGGTTTAGAAGCGACCTTCCATTCACGGTATTTCACCGACTGCTGATGGAAACCGACTGTTGATGGCTATAAACCGATGCTGCTCGGATAGCACAATTTGGTAACGAAAGATGTAGATATTTCGTTTTATTTTATGGCATAAAAAACTAAAGCAAACATCGTGTAAGAGGAGAAAAATTATGAAAACGTGCTGTTCCTATCTGCTGGGACTCTCTCTGGCAATATTGTCTGGGTGTATGAGCATGTCAGAGTATAAAGAAGGCTCATTATATGAAGCGGCTTCACTGCGCCATCATGCGTATACGACCGGTACAACGCCTGCCACCGCTACAGAGTGGTGCGCCCTTATTTCGGAGTTCCAAAAGGTGATTGATGCGGATGTCCAGGGTCCATCAGCAGACGACGCACAATACGCAATCGCTTCAAGTTGGATGTGGAACATCAAGGTCGGTGACACCGAAGCACCGCAGCAGGCGATTAAAGCACTCCGAAAACTGGTTCACACCTATCCCAATTCGGAGTATGTACCGCTGGCTCACTACTGGTTAGGACGTTGCTATGACTATATTGGCGACAATCATCAGGCGATCATACAATACCAATTGGTGGAAAACCGTTATGCCGATTCTGAAGTATCGGACCCTGCGAAATTGGAATTAGCGCGTGTGTACGCGCGGCAAGGGTATGGCAAACGCGCTGAAACATTTCATGACAGTCTTGCTTCAACAAATCAGAAAACCGACACTGTTGCCGCACATAAACCACAAGCACGCAAGACACAACAAAAATCGGCTATATCACCTGCTAAAGACAAAGTTCAAACAGAACCTAAAAACAGCACGGTTCAGACACAACCACAACACCCGTCTAAACAACAATCTCAACGACCTCAGCAACCAAAACCGACAGCACCGCCGCCAGTCCCTGAACCATTAACGCCAGAATCACTGACCCGTGAATTTGGATTGACTGCGAAGACGATTGTTATTGACCCCGGACACGGCGGTAAAGACCCAGGGGCATTAGGCAGAAGTCCGCTTCAAGAAAAAGGGATTGTGCTAAGCATCGCGCACAAACTTCGTGAGGTTTTAACCAAAAGAGGTTATACTGTACTTATGACCCGCGATACCAACCGCTTTATTCCACTAAAAAAACGCACCGAATTCGCAACACAACATAAGGCGGATCTCTTTCTGAGTATCCATGCCAATGCCAGTGAAAATTCGAGAGCCAACGGGATCGAAACCTATTATCTGGATGTTACCAGCACGGACAAAGCCGCAGAAAAAATCGCAGCCCAAGAAAATGCAAACTCCGGCTATAGTATCCAAGAGTTAGAGACGTTGTTAAAAGGGTTGATACGCCAAAGCAAAAGTGAGGACAGTAAGCGTCTGGCAAGACACGTGCAACAAGCGTTGGTGCAAACCACAGGCGCGGTCAACCGCGGCGTGAAGCACGCGCGTTTCGTCGTCCTAATTGGAACACAAGTGCCTGCCATTCTCATTGAAACCGGTTTCGTGTCGAACCCAGCAGAAGGACGGAAACTCTCAACAACCGCCTATCAATATAAAATTGCTACTGCTATTGCACAAGGTGTTGATAGGTTTTTGGGAAAGACAGACGCATCACCTTTTGTTAGCGTTGGCGGTCCAAAACTTGCCGCCAAGGGTGTCGAGGGGATCAGATGATGTTTTTGAACAGACATACAAATCAACGATTCTCATGCGCAATAACAACAATCTTTTTTGTGTGTATATCGCTCTGGTGTATTATTAGCGGACTGCATCTTGCCGAAGCAGAGCAAGCAGAGATTGCGATTGTTTTACCGTCAGCGACATCGCGAGTATCTGAGGGGGATGTCCAATATGCGCGTTCTGTTGCTAAAAGATTCAACCGGATGCTCAGCGGCATCGGATTAAACGCTGTCACCCTCGAAGAAGTATCCCTCTCTGAGACGCAACTCAAACCCCTTCGTTTGATCATTCTCCCACTAAACCCCGTGATTACAGCGAAAACTACGAACTTATTGAAAAGTTTCGTAGCAAGTGGTGGTAAACTTTTCGTAACCTATACTTTACCTGATACAGTAGCACCGCTTCTCGGCTTGCACCAGACAAATTGGCTAAAACAAGAGGCACCTGGGCATTTCGCTTCGATTCAGTTGAACGCTCCGGATATACTTGATATGCCAGCATCTATCAGGCAAGCATCGTGGAACATTACGGTAGCGGAACCGACAACACCCGATACGCGGATTATCGGATACTGGCACAATGCGAGTGGAGAATCTACGGGTTTACCAGCACTATTTGTAGGGAAGACGGGGATCTTCTTCAGCCATATTTTCTTGCCAGACGACATCCAGCGCAAGATGCAGATGCTTGCTGCGCTCTTAGGACATGTCGTTCCAGAATTTCGCAGCACCTTTGCCAAGCGAGCGATAACGATGATGACCACTGTTGGACATACAAAGGACCTTGCGGCGTTAACGCAATTCGTCCAACGAAGCGGTGTCCCTGAAGCAAGCCAAGCTTTAAAAACGGCAGAAGATTTAATGAAGCAGGCACACACTGCGTATGATAATGAGACCTACAATACGGCGATAACTACAGCCCGCGCCTGCAGAGCGGCATTTTCAAAAGCGTATTTCCTATCGCACATCAGTATTGAAACTGAGGGACGCGCGGTATGGAATCACTCCGGACTTGGTGCCTATCCAGGAGATTGGAACCGATCTGCTAAGGAGTTAGCGGCAGCAGGCGTGAATATGATTCTTCCAAACATGGCGTGGGCAGGTGTCGCACATTATCCGAGCCAGCTCTTGCCACAGAGCAAAACTTATACGCAATACGGCGATCAGATTGCACAATGCGTTGAAGCCGCACACAAGCACGGTTTAGAGGTGCATGTCTGGAAAATCACGTGGAATTTGGAAGGCGCGCCGAAAGCGTTCGTCGAAAAAATGCGAGCAGCGGGACGCACGCAAGTCTCTGCGACTGGACAGGCACTCAATTGGCTTTGCCCTTCGCATCCGAAAAATGTGCTGTTGGAGTTGGAGAGTGCCCTTGAAATCGTAGCGAACTACGATGTAGATGGCATCCATCTGGATTATATCCGTTATCCGGGGAGCCACGCATGTTATTGTGAGGGATGTCGTAAGCGGTTCGTCCTGGCGACGCGACTGCAGATTGATGAATGGCCCGCTGCTGTCCTCCCCAAAACGGGGACGTATAGCGAACAGTATACGAAGTGGCGGGTACAACAGATTACGCGTCTGGTGCGCTTGCTCCACAAACGGCTGCGCGAGGCTGACCCTAACATCAAACTTTCTGCTGCGGTTTTTGGCTGGTATCCAGGATGTATCACTACTATCGGGCAGGATTGGATCGCATGGGCAAAAGCGGGGTACCTCGATTTCGTGTGTCCGATGAATTATACGGAAGATGTTGTCTATTTCACGGAATTGTTAGCCAACCAACTCACACTGATGCCTAAGAACGTTTCGATGTATCCCGGTATCGGTGCGACTGCCTCTAATTCGCTACTGACACCGGATGCGGTCGTTGAGCAGGTTTATCACACTCGTAAATTAGGGGCATCGGGATGGACAATTTTTGACTATTCGCTTGACATTTCTGAGGCGGTATTGCCAGCACTGGCAATAGGTATTGCTAAGCGCAAAGCAAAACCGCTGCATTGACAAGCACATTTACTTTTATTTTGTGTCGCGGTTGTAGAATATTTTGATAACTGCGTCTCCTCGCTTGGGAAATTGAACCCTAATTTCTCAATGATCTTACCCCGGATTCTACTTGCATATTGTTCATAAATCGTGTAAACTAAATTGAACGCAAGGTTTCTGCAAATGTCCTTTCTAAGCGTGCACGCGGCGGACACGAAACGACAAAGGCATATTTATGTGGCAAGTTAGGGATAAGTGGGGTAATCTTATTGAATTAACCGATGAAAGATGGCAGCATATCCTCGAAAATCATTGGGAGTTGAGAAAACACCGCGACACGATTCTTGAAACAGTCCAAACAGGGAAAAGAAAACAATCCGCTATAGATCCTCACAAATATACCTACTATAAAGATTTCGACGGTTTACCACACAACTACACTCGCATTGTTGTTATTGTTAAACTGATCCGAAATAATTTTATTATTACCGCGTACCCTATAAGAAAAAGGAGATTCCATGGATCTCAATAAAGATAGACTAAAGATCGTCTATGATCGGGAGGCAGATGTGCTCTATGTAACAAAAGGCACGCCCGAGTATACGGACTACGTTGAACATACTGAAGATGTCATCCTACGCTTCCATCCAGAGACGAAACAGTTGGTGGGTTTCACGCTCATTGATTTTTCTGAGCACTTCGCCCAAAAGGACTCAGACATCGCGCTGCCTTTCGGTGTAGATTTTCATGTAGAGACTATGCCGCGTGCTTAAAGATGTTCTAAATACAAGTCTGTAGGCACGCTCTGCTCTATAAAAGATTAAAGGAGAGATTTTAATTAATGGCGCAAAAACCGAATATTCTATTTTTGATGAGTGATGAACACAGTCCGCACGCTATGGGGTATGAAGGAAATTCCATTGTACAGACCCCAAACCTTGATCAACTCGCAGCATCCGGCACCTATTTTGAGGGTGCGTACTGCCAAGTACCGCTCTGCACCCCGTCCCGAATGTGTATGCTAACCGGGCAATACGCGCATCGGTGTTCAGCGTGGAATAACGGTTCTATCCTATTTCCTGAACATCTCACAATGCCCGCACATTTCGCACAGCACGGCTACGCAACCGCGCTTGTCGGAAAAATGCACTTCGGTGGAAAAGAACAGAACAACGGCTTCCAATCTCGACCCTACGGCGACCTACGCGGCTATGCTGGACACCAAACAGATCCACTGAATCCGCCATCTCGCATACGACAACGGACACGATTGGCAGGTGTCACGGAAATCCCGACGAGTCTCCTGCAAGAGCGGGTTATTAACGAAGAGACGCTTGAATATGTGAGATCGCAACCTTCAGAGCAGCCGTGGTTCCTCCTCGCCAGTTATAGCCGTCCACACTTTCCGCTTACAGCACCCAAACGGCTCCTTGATAAATATTGGCCCGATAATGTAGATATGCCGAACATTCCACCGGGACACTTAGAACAGACACATCCCTTCGCGAAAGGTTTGCGCGATAATTTCAATACGGAGGAGATTCCGGACGAAGAAGCCCGAAAAGCACGAGCCGCTTATTACGCCTGTTGCGAATTTTTGGATGAGACTGTCGGCGACCTACTCGCACTCTTGGAACGCGACGGATTTTTAGATAACACTATCATTGTTTATACAACCGATCACGGTGAGATGGCAGGCGAGCACGGGCAGTGGTGGAAATCGAGTTACTACGAAGCAGCAGCACGCGTACCGTTAATCGTGTGGGATCGGCAGCTGCAGCAATCACAGGGAAGTCGGGTAACAGCACCTGTCGAATTAAACGACCTTTTCCCAACTCTATGTACCAGAGCAGGCATCCCTATTCCCAATGGTTTAGATGGCGACGATCTAACGAATCTTATGTCCGGGAACGCTGAAGGTTGGCGTGACACTGCCATCACCGAATACTGGGCAAATCAGACGACAGGACCGATGCGTATGCTCCGAACCCCTCGCTATAAATATGTCGCTTTTCCTGAAGATGAATCCATTCTCTTCGATTTAGAGACAGACCCAGACGAATTTGAGAATCTATCGGGACAAGCGGAATATCAGGAATTAGAAGCATCTCTCCACGAACAACTCATGCGTGGTTTCTCATGGGAATCTGTTGCTGAGCAGATGGCGACAGATAAAGTACGAAGCCAAGATTTCAAGGAACCGTGGGGTAAAGGCACCCCGAATCAGTATACATTACCTGATGGTCGTATTGTAGATGCAGAGACCTGCCTTTATCGTCCTTCACTAAGAGACGAGGATTGATAGGGCAATCGAGAACCGCAATTACCTCAATGTTGCTACATACGCGTCAGAAATCCGATTTTTTGACCAACAACTCGACTCCAAATGTAATAGAGAAGGCACGAGTTGTTGATCAAAACGGAAAAATCGGAGCAGAAACCCAATATTTAAAAATTCGATTTCCTGCTATCGTTGTAGGGCTGCTCTTAGTAGGCGCAATGTGTGCAATCACACCCTACAACAACTATTACCTACAAAATACCAAGATTGCAGGCAATCATCTCCCTGTCGGTTCAATCTTCGGGATTCTCATTCTGGTGTTCCTTGTCAATGTGCCGGTGCGTAAGTGGATGCGGAACGGACGTTTCGCTTTCTCGGCACTTGAATTGACTGTCATCTGGATCATGCTAATCGTGGCGGTAGGCATTCCGTCAATGGGGTTGTTGCAGTTTCTGCTCCCCTCCCTTGTTGCGCTGCGATACTTCGCAACGACGGAAAACGATTGGTCCGAAACACTCCATCCGCATATCCCTGACTGGCTTGTTATCACGGAACCGCGGGCAATAACAGACTTTTATGAAGGGATTTCTCCGGGTGAAAGCGTCCCGTGGATGTTCTGGGTCAAACCTTTGCTCATCTGGGGACTTTTCGTCCTCGTCTTCTATTTCACAACGCTCTGCCTCTCAGCAATCCTTCGCAAGCAGTGGGTGGAACGTGAAAGATTTTCGTTTCCCTTAATCCAGATTCCGATACAACTCGCTGCGGAACCCGCACGGGGTAAACTGCTTAACGCCTTTTTCAAAAACAGACTCCTCTGGGCAGGGATGGCGTTGCCGGTCGTGTTGCACCTGATCAACGGGTTACACGCGCATTTTCCAAAAGTCCCAGAAATTCCACTGATTTATAATATCTACACCGTCTTTACTGAAAAACCGTGGCATACACTCGGATGGTGGCCCGCGATGCGGTTCGTCATCTATTTTTCGGTTATCGGGATCGCCTCTTTACTCACACTTGAGGTTTCATTCAGCCTCTGGTTCTTCTACCTCTTTTTCAAACTCCAATATATCATCATGAACGCGATCGGGCTTAGCATCGGTCCGTGGATTAGTTGTAGTCGGCAAGTGATGGGAGGGTATCTCGTCTTTGTCCCCGCTGTCTTCTGGATAGGACGTGAACACATCACAACAGTTTTTCGGAAGGCGTTCGGTTTAGGACACGCAAGGACAAGTAGCTCCGTTTTGGCTGGACAACCGATAGACGATGCCAACGAACCGCTTTCATATCGCGTCGCACTGCTCGGTTTCCTTTTCGGGTTCATCACCTTGGTTGTGTTTTTAGTTGTTGCTGGCATAACAACATGGGTTGCTGTCGTGACACTGCTCTCTATTTTTATTACATCTATTGTGTTGACGTGGATGGTAGTTAACGGTGGATTGTTGCTCGTGCAAGCCCCTTTCTTCCCTTCTGAATACATTGATATTACTTTGGGGTCGAACGCGTTGGGGCATAAGAGTCTCGCAATTCTGAGTTTCCAACGCACGTTCCTACGCGATTGGGGTGAGTTTATGATGCCGAATTTCCTGCACAGTTTCAAGGCGGTGGACGAAGTGAAACTTGCCCGTCGGCGGGTTGTGCCAATCTTGGGTATCGCAATCGTTGTTGCGATTCTCGTCTCTGTTTATGCTTCATTGACCCTGATTTACGATAAGGGCGCGCTGTTTTTGCAGAGTTGGTCCTTCGTTGTCGCACCGCGGAACTATTTCCAGCGCATGAGCAGTCTCATCCAATTTCCTATTGAAAC
>JAAXHI010000210.1:0-255 GCA_012270875.1 Candidatus Poribacteria bacterium
CATTCATACTATAATTATACCACATTGCTATAGTATTTGTCAAGTAAAAATCTTACAATGTATAGAATAATTAGATATGTATAGATTTGTATAAATTTGACTATATATTATGGCACTGCAACTTTCCCCTAATAATCCGCGCCGTAGTTGCTTTGCGTCGCAGTATCTGTAGAGACCTGAATGAGTGGTACCATCACATGCGATTGCAGGGGTGCCCCAACGATGTGTGCGAGTGCCATATCTACACCTGTCGCT
>JAAXHI010000210.1:398-3207 GCA_012270875.1 Candidatus Poribacteria bacterium
TCGCCATCAAGCAACATACCTTCAATATGGCATTGGATAGCCTCTAATGCTTGATTTTGTGCATCATCAAGCGTATCGCCAGCAGTTATGCAACCAGGCAAATCTGGCACAGTTACAGAGTAGTCACTATCTGGTTCTTTGTGAATAACAATTGGGTAATTCCGCTGCATAGAATACCTCGCGTTCTTCTATTTTTCTTCCAATTCGGATCCCATCTATCCCAGCCTGCTTGTCCACAGATACTTGATAGTGTCTGTCTTGTCAGGTCTTTTTTCGGATGAGGAACAGTCACTCTGCCACGTTTATTTGCATGTTTGTAATGGTGATGACTACCAACGATGTGAACTAACACCCAACCTTCTTTTTTCAGTCTTTTAATCACTTCACGACTTGAAATTGCCATGTGCTAAATTGATCAACTTTTTTGTAGCGAGTTTGGGATACAGGTTTCAGGATTCAGTAGCAATTAACTCACAAAATTATAACACAGCTTAAGAGACCCCGTCAAAAAAACGCCTTCTAATTACATCGAAATTCCCAATAATCCGCGCGTCAATTGGAAATCGGTGTTCCCTTTACCGTGTAGCTTCGGCGTATACTGTCGCGAAGCCACCTTTACAATTAACGCTAAAAGTTCATCAACATCAGCAGTTGCTAAATCCAGATCCGCGCCGTAGTTGCTTTGCGTCGCAGTATCTGTAGAGACCTGAATGAGTGGCACCATCACATGTGATTGCAGGGGTGCCCCAACGATGTGTGCGAGTGCCATATCTACACCTGTCGCTCCTAAACCTGTCAACGTCTCCGTCGGTTGGTCCGTGGGTGTTTCCATGATGTGGAAACCAGATTTTTCGACCCGCTGCCCATACGCCAAAGTAGTAGGCACACTCCGTGTGCCGTGAAACATAAACCTCGCATTAGCGGGGACGACAACCGTTCCACCCGCAGCAATGATTCCATGCGTCAATTGCGTTAGAGATTGAGAGACTTCCTCGGTTGCCGCACCAGTTGATGTTACAGCTATACAAAGATGTTCTAATCCGACATCAACAACAGGGACAGTAGGCTTCTCAGAAATCGTTTCCGAAAACCAGTCTTGCACCTTCTCAATAACAGCGTCAATCCCGCCGTCCAACTGGACACTCGCCCAACCGTACTGTTCTGGCGATATACCGAGATTCTGAATTTCATGCCGAACATGGTCGTTGTGGGTTTTTTCACAACCGTGTTCAAGGAGCAGACCGAGGGCAACCGTCGGATGCGTGAGGTGTCCGATCATTGTACGGGTATAAATCTCCTCAGAACGTCCACTGGAGACACCGCACCCTTCTGTATGGGGTAGTGCCACAAAACGGGATATACCTTGCTTCTCGCCGATCTTATGTTCATTGCAGCGGTGCGCAATCATCTGCGCGATTTGCCCAGAGCAGAGACTTGTGGGCAAGATGAGTCCCACTTGATCCGTACGATATCCGGTCTCTGTTTGGAGCGCACGGAATTGCAAAGTAGTAGGCACACCCCGTTGTGCCGTAACAGCGTCAATTGGAATTGGCTCACCGGACTTTAATTCGGATTCTGTTAACAGCGGATCTAAATCCACAGGACCCGTCTGCTTCCAATCGCGCCACAACGAAACTTGCGAATGCCCCGCTTTCTCACCAACAGAACGTTCACCCGATGCGACATCAACCGTCAGATCCAACATAAATTCACCGAGTTCTTCCATCGGGGTGCCGTCAAGATACGCACCGGCGTTCACATCCATATCTTTGGTGAGCATCTCATAGCGTCCCGTCGTTGTGACAATCTTGAGCGTCGGCACGAACGGGAAATTTGTGATGGATCCGTTGCCTGTCACAAAGAAAATCATGTTGGAACCGGATGCCACTTGCCCTGCGATACTCTCTAAATCGTTGCCGGGACTATCCATGAAATAGTAGCCGGGGTTCTCCATCAGTTCACTGTAATCAATGACATAATCGAGACACGTGTCGGGATGTCGCTTCATTGCCGCGCCGATTGATTTAATGGCGATATTGTAAAGTCCACGGAAGTTATTACCGCCAGATGGGTTGCCTTCAGCGGAGTGTCCGTGCCATGAAACGCGTTCCTTAAACCGTTCAATTGTATCAAGGAACTTGCGCGCCGTTGGCAGATCGCGGACGTTCTGAAGCACGTAAGTCTCCGAACCGATCAGTTCGTCTGTCTCCGCAAGGTTAGCGCAACCGCCGTAACGGATGACCTCTTTCGCTACATAAGCAGCGAGCGGGTTCCCAGATATTCCAGAGAAGGCATCGGAGCCGCCACACTGTAAGGCGATTTTCAGATGCTCCAGAGATTCTTCAGTACGTGGGACGCTGTTCACGCTATCCAGCCACCTGTTAATAATTTCTGCGCCGTTGGCTAAATCCGTGTCAAATCCGTCCTGTAGCCGATAGAAATGATGGATAACATCATCTAAGGCATAACCTTCACGTCGCATATATGACTGTAGCATTTCGTTTGTAACTGATTCGGTGCCGTAGTCAACGAGCAGCATCGCACCGATATTCGGATGGACAGTAAAACCGGCGAGCGTTCGGAGCAACATATCAATGTTATTGGGTGTCTGGCTTTCGCCACCCTCTGTGTGCGTTACAGCGACGATACCGTCTACATTTGGATAGGCTTCGGCATGTCGTGAGCAGGTCTCAGCGAGTCGTCTTGCGAAACCGGAGGTGCGTGCGGTTGTCCCCATAACGACGATATAGTTTCGTGTGCCGACACCACGGTTACCGGGACGCTGATAGCCAAGGAAGTGACGCGCATT
>JAAXHI010000266.1 GCA_012270875.1 Candidatus Poribacteria bacterium
AACTAATTACAGGATTTACTATAAAAGGCTACTGTTGATGCAGTATTGGTAACTGTTTGCGAACTGATTCTTTTCAAGTCTACAAAAATTGCAGATAATTCCGCAAAAATTGTTGGTTTGATAGTGCCAATATTTACATACCTTGTAGCATCTACAATTAATGCAACACAAGTTCGGTATAAAAAACACGGAGTCTTCGACGGTTTTCGGTTGCTATCGTCAACAGCATTAGTGGGTACTTAACAAACCTCACCAGCAATTATGTCAGCCAGCAATACGGATCCAATTGCTAAAAACCGTATAAAGACAACATTATTGTTAGTATTATATTTTTTATAATACTATCTTTACACGGTAATAATAACATAATCTAAAAAATAAACCAAGATGAATTGTGATGCTTCTAAAATTACCCCATGTTTTTATAATAATTCAAATTGCCACCTTAATCGTTAGTAGCAAGTTGGGTTATAATAAAGCCCCGAGGCTGTCATATACATCACTCACACCTACGAGTTCAATGTCTGCATCGATATCCAACCCTTTGCGGTTGTATTCAGGAAAAATCGCCCGTTTGAAACCGAGTTTTGCGGCTTCTCGGATTCGCCTATCGACATGTGTCACGGGTCGAATCTCACCCCCAAGCCCAACTTCCCCGATAATCACAGTTTGCCGATCTACAGGAATATCCCGTTGACTTGAAGAAATTGCCATCAGCACACCGAGGTCTATACCGGGTTCATCAACCCGTAATCCGCCTGTAATGTTAACAAAGACATCGGCATCCCCGACATCGATCCCTACGCGTTTATTGAGTACTGCAATGAGCAGTGCGATCCGATGTCGGTCGACCCCCGCTGCTGTATTTCTCGGATTGCTGTAATTGGTAGGTACAACGAGTGCCTGGACCTCCATCAGTAGGGGACGCGTTCCTTCCATACTTGAAACGATAACGGAACCTGAAACCTGTTCTTCTCTGTTATTGAGAAAAATCTCTGACGGGTTCATGACATCCACAAGCCCAGTGTTTTGCATTTCAAATATTCCGATTTCGTTGGTCGAACCGAACCGGTTTTTGATGGCTCGCAGGACCCGATAGATGTGATGGCGTTCGCCTTCAAAATAAAGTACGGTATCTACCATGTGTTCCAAAATGCGCGGACCGGCGATCACGCCCTCTTTTGTCACATGTCCGACGAGAAATACAGGTATATTCCGATTCTTTGCGCAAATCAGGAGATGTCCAGTACACTCACGTACTTGGGTAACGCTTCCCGGCGCAGATTGAATACTTGACAAATAGACCGCTTGGATAGAATCGATGATGACTACCTTCGGTTTTCGGGCTTCAATCTGTTTTTCAATCTGTTCGAGGTTATTTTCACAGAGGACATAGAGTGTATCGGACATAACACCGAGCCGAATCGCTCTGAGTTTCGTCTGACTCACAGATTCCTCACCGGAAACATAAAGGACATCTCCATAATTCCGACTTAACGCATCGCTGGCTTGTAGCAGTAAGGTGGATTTTCCGATGCCTGGGTCACCACCGATAAGGACGACCGAACCCGGCACGATGCCGCCACCGAGGACCCTGTCAAATTCCAACATTCCTGTTAAGTGGCGTTCCACTTCACTTGCCGTAACTTGCGAGATCGGTTCAGGCTCACGGGATATCTGTCCAATACCACGGTGCCTTGACGGCGTAATGGGGGTTTCCACTTCTTCGGCGAAACTCTGCCAACTTTTGCAACCTGGACACCTTCCGAGTGTCTTTGGCGTTGTGTATCCGCACTCTTGACAGACAAATTTACGTTTCTCTCGTGCCATATTTAACGGTATCCATCGTTCTTTTGTTGACGCGGTGTCATGCGCGTCCGATTACCAGGTATTGTTGAAGAAACGGAATCCTGTTGTCCAGCGTCGTTCCCCTGTTAAATTTTCTGCCCCCAGCAGGATTTGTCCGTATCGGAAGAACCGCAATGCGATTTCCGTGTTCAACTCAGGATTTCTGCTTGTCAATCCCACCCCCTCGATGCTGAGGCCCAAGCGTCGGGACCACAACCATAAATCGAGCCCTGCCCCGACCCGTGACCGCATGAACCCGGCACGTGCTCGGAGGTAGTCTGTAAAATCGTACGCATATTGAACCTCAAATCGGACTATTTCATCGCGAACCCCGACCCCAATCCTGTAACGTGCGTTTGATTCTGAAGCAATTGAAAACGCCAATTCGTTGTAAAGTTGTTCTTCAAGACTTAGATAGCGGAGCTCATAATCCCAGCCAGACTGAGGGGATTCAAACTGTCCGAGTCGCCGCTCGGTACGTTGCGAGAGTTCTGCGACAGAGTTTACTGCTTTATCGAGGTTTTTCAGTATATGCCTTGTTTCTTCAAGCGGTTCCGGTGAATTAAGCAATTGTGCGAAGGTGCCTTCACCTTCGCTGAGTTTGGTAAGTAGGTGGCTCACATTTGTCTCTAAGGCGTTGATTGCGTCGGTTGTCTTCTGTAGGTTCTCTATGATGGGGGCGATATTGGCTTCGCCTGTTTTAATGGCATCGCTCCCTTGCGAAACAAGCGTGGAAACCTGATTCGCTAACGTGTTGAAGTCTGTACGGAAATCTTGTGTGATACGCCGGAATTCTGATGTGGTTGCATGAACATCGGTAAAAATCGTATTTAATTTTGGTGAATTTTGGTTCATCAGTCTTAAGATTTCACGCGTAATATCACTCACATTGCTACTGACCATGAGAGAATCGCCTTCAAGCTGCGTGATAAAATTATTGACTTTGACAAGGGTTTCTTGGAAGCGTTTATCGTTTTCGAGGGCAAGTTGGGTTAAAGTCTCAACAGTTTTTCCAGAGTCAACACTTAACTTCTCAATGGTCTTTCCAGTGATTGCGACCACTTCCCGAATCTCTTTGATAGCGAGTTGAATTGCTTCCTGATTCGATTGGAGCACTTCATTAGCGGCGGTCGTGAGTTCAATGGCTTGTGTCATACCGGCACTTGTCTGTTCAAGGAGTTCGAGTGCATTAACAGGATCTTTTCCGACAATCGGTAGGTTCGCTGGTTTTAAGGGCGGGTTTCCGATGGGCCCGTTATCAAGTGCGATGTAGATTTCGCCGACGAATCCGTTCATAGAAATTCTGGCACCACAGTCTTCCCGCAACCACTTAAACCCGTTTTTGACTTTCGCCGTGATATGGACATCATTCGTATCAGGTCGGAGTTCAATAGCAGTTACCTTGCCGATGGATACACCGGACAGGTAAACACCTGCTCCGACGTAGAGACCATTGACGGATTGGAATTGGAATGTCAATTCATCGCCAGCAGTCGCCCAGGGCCAATTCTCAGCGTTTGTAAGCAGAATTGTCAGAAGAACGATTGCGATGAGAACCATCACACCGACTTTCACGGATGCTGTCCAAAAATTCATCAAGTTCTTCGGGTTGGAAACCCTCGTATTTATTCGCGGAGGGAAACCCGCTCCTGTAGTTGAAATTTAGGTGCGTGAGCACCTTATTTTGCTGTGGAAACCCGTTTAGTTTTGTCTGGAGGTGCTTGTGTTGGCAGGCACTTCGCATAGGTTTCCTCTGACTTCAGTTTGGGTTAGTTGCGGCTATCTGTTTAAGTACTCTTTCAAAATCGGGTTTTCCATATTGAGGATCTGGTCGGGCGCGCCAAATAGGACAAACTGTTGTAAAATGGGGTCGTCAATGTTGATAATTTCGTCAGGGCTCCCATAAGCGATCTGCCTACCTTCATGGATCATAGCCATTCGTGTTCCAACACTAAAGGCACTGTGCATATCGTGCGTTACGACAACAGAGGTAACTTTCAGCTGCTCATGCAAATCTCGGATGAGTTGATTAATTTCGGTACAGGTAACAGGGTCAAGTCCTGTTGTCGGTTCGTCGTATAAGATGACTTCTGGATTAAAAGCGAGTGCCCGGGCGAGTCCGACCCGTTTCCGCATGCCGCCGCTCAATTCGGCGGGTCGTAAGTCTTGAACACCTTCTAAATCAACAAGTTCAAGTTTCTCGTCAACGATCTTACGCATTTCCTGTTTGCTGTAATCTGTATGTTGGTCAAGCATAAAGGCGACGTTTTCAGCGACAGTCATCGAATCGAACAGGGCAGCGGACTGGAATAGCATCCCGATTTTTTGGCGAAGGAGATTCATCTTTTTGGTTTTCAGTTTCGAGATTTCTGTGCCATCAAACCAAATTTCGCCAGAATCGGCAGCAATCAGTCCAGCGATAATTTTCAGGAGTACACTCTTACCACATCCGCTGCGTCCCATAATAACGAGGGTTTCGCCGTGTGGGATCTCAAGGTTTAGTCCGTTCAGGACATTTTTCCCGCCAAAATTTTTAGTAATATTTCTAACTGAAATCATGTTTTCGAGTGCAAGAGGTGCCGGAAATTGAAGTTCTTCCGGTAGGAACGATCTTTTGGCGACTGTAAAGTCCACCTTGAAACCGCACCAATTAGATCAATCCCAAGATGTTAAAGAGGATATGGTTTAAGACGAAGTCTAAAATAAGAATAGTGATGAGCGAAATAACAGCGGAACCGGTTGTCGCGGTGCCAACACCTTCAGCACCGCCAGCAGTTGAGATACTAAACCCCTTGTAGCAGCCGACCGCTGCGATCGCCATGCCGAAGGAGGTCGCTTTGATTAAACTAATAAGGACACTACCGACAAAAAGATTTTTTTGAGCTTCTAAAAGAAAAAAATAACCATTTACATCAAACAGCGTAACAACAGCAACAAACCCGCCTGCGATGCCAGCAAATGTTGAGAAGATCGTCAACGTCGGTAACATGATAGAACATGCGAGAAAGCGAGGCACAACCAAATATTTGACGGGGTTCGTTCCCATGACTTCGAGCGCGTCGATTTGCTCTGTGACCTTCATCGTTGAAAGTTCAGCGGTAATTGATGCGCCGATACGTCCGGCAAGCACAAACGCGGTAATCATCGGTCCCAATTCTTTGACAATAGATACGCAGACAAACCTCGCAACCGAACCTTCCACCGCATACGGTTTAAGTTGAATGTAGCCTTGAACGCCTAATACCATTCCTGTAAAGAACCCTGAGACGATGACAACAGCCAAAGAGTTGAAGCCTACCAGTAATAACTGTTTAACAAGTAGATCAAACTGAAAGGGCGGACGGAAAATTTGAATAATCGTTTGAAAAAAAAGCGTAAAGGCTTGCCCAATCTCAGAAAGTACGTTGTGCAGCCGAGTTTTGATACTCCTTAATATGGGGTGTGTCCAAAACCGACCAGAGGCTTCAGGTGTAGCGGATTGCTGATTCATTTTTATTTAACTCGGATTTTCAAACCGCATCTGTTTTTTAGTAAAATAGAGAACGACAGTACCCGTCGGTCCGTTACGCTGTTTTTTAATCATGAGATTTGCTTCAACGCGGTCGTCGGCTTCCTCGTCTTCGTAATAATCTTCTCGGTATAGGAAGGCGACGAGATCTGCGTCTTGTTCGATTGCCCCGGATTCTCGTAAATCTGAGAGTTGTGGCTGTTTGTCCGGGCGGCGTTCGACTTCACGGCTCAACTGCGAACAAGCGATGATAGGGACATTGAGTTCCCATGCGAGGACTTTTAAGGAGCGTGATATTTCGGAGATTTCCTGTTCACGCTGAGTGTACCTGCCTGTCCCTCTGAGGAGCTGCAAATAATCGACGATAATAAGTGCGAGATTACCGTGTTCACCTTTGAGCCGCCGCCCTTCGGCACGTAGTCCTTGAACGGTAAGCCCGCGGTTATCGTTGATGAGAATAGGCGCATCAGAGAGTCTACCGGCAGCCTCTGTCAAGGGTCGCCAGTAATCTTCGCTGAAGTTCCCGGTTCGGAGTCGTCCGAAATCAATATGGGATTCTGCGGATAGCATCCGCATGACGATATCCTGTGCTGGCATCTCCAAACTAAAAATCGCAACCGGACGTTCGTGGTCGATTGCGATATTCTGTGCCATATTTAGTACCAGGGTCGTCTTTCCCATACTCGGACGCGCGGCAATAATAATAAAGTTACCGGGCTGCAACCCTGATGTCATGTGATCGAAATCCATAAAACCGGTGGGAACCCCTAAGAACCGATCTTGTTTGTGAAATAATTTTTCTATCGCATCAATACTCGTGGTGACCAGTGGATTAATAGGCTGGAATCCACGTTCGGCTCTGTTTTGCCCGAGTTCAAAGACTGATTCCTGCGATTGATTGAGTACCTCACCAAGTTCTATGCTTTCGTCTTGGGCGAGTTCGCGGATTGTGCCACCGGCTTGGATGAGTTGACGCCGTGTCGATTTTTCATGCAGAATATCGGCATAAAATTCGGTGCTCTCGGTTTCGACAATCGGTGCTTGAAGTTCGTACAGATAGCCTGCGCCACCCGTCCGATTGATCTGATTTGTACGTTTCAGTTCATCGGCAACGAGAAGCGGGTCGGCGTTGCTAACGCGATCGTATACGGCAAGAATCGCTGCATAGATGAGTTGATGGTCGGTCGTAAAAAAAGCATCAGAGGTATGCCCTAAAAGAGCGATTACCCTTGGGATAACCGACTTCTCGGTCATCATCGCGCCGAGTACGGCTTGTTCAGCTTCCTTGTCAGAGAGGGAGTCAACCGCTGGTGCTTGCATAATTATTCTTCGCGTTCAACAACAACGCGGAGTTCGACGACAACATCTGTATGCAATTTGACGGGGACCATGAACACACCGAGTTCACGAATAGGCTCTGCGAGTTCAAAGAATCGCCGCTCTAATTCAAAGCCTTCAGCACGGACAGCCTCTGCGACATCCATAGAGGTAACAGAGCCGAAGAGTCGGTCGTTTTCGCCAGCACGTCTTTTGAGCGTGCATGTAACACCGGTAATCTGCGCTGCGATTTCACGAGCGTGTTCTCTATTTTTTGATTCTTCGTGATCGATGACCCGTTTTTGATGCTCCAGATAGCGACGGTTTCGCTCTGTTGCATGCACAGCCAACTGCATCGGTAGGAGGTAGTTACGTGCATACCCGTCCGCGACGTTTAACACATCGCCCGGCGCACCGAGTCCTTCAACACTTTTCTTTAGAATTACTTCCATAATTGAAACCCTAAACTATCTTTTGTAGGGTAGCCAATCGTACGTGGCTGAACCCTACTTCTATCGTGTAAACGGCAACAGTGCCATATTACGTGCGCGCTTTACAGCCCGCGTTACCATTCGCTGTTGTTTCGCCGTTAATCCTGTAACCCGGCGACTTACAATTTTCCCACGTTCGTTAATAAATTTTCGCAGCGTATCCACATCTTTGTAGTCGAAAGATTCTATCTTGTGATAGCGCTGCCTACGACGGAATGCCATGTTGATTTTGTTCCTTCTTTTAGTATAGCCGTCAGTGTGCTTCGCAGTGAGAACCATCAGCAGTCAGCAAAGATACCGGTATCAACGCGGTCTTTGCTGATAGAGAACCGATAGTTAATAGACTGATGGCTGATCACCGACGGCTGATAACCATATTTAAAATGGGATGTCGTCCTCTGTTGAGGTCGGTGCCTGGCTGGCATCGGGAGCCGGTGGTTCTGAAAAGGATTCGGATTGTGTAGGCGCAGCTGCGGGTTGTGCATCGGCGTAACCGCCATCCATTTCATCTCCATCGCGTCGCCCACCGATTAACTGGATCCGAAACGCTCTGACGCGAAGCCGACTGCGCTTTGTGCCGTCCTCAGTTTCCCAAGATTCAAATTTAAGAGATCCTTCAATAAAAATAGGACTCCCTTTTGTGAGGTATTCGTTCACAACTTCAGCTTGCCTGCCCCATGCCTCTACATCCACAAAACAGGGGGTCTCCTTCTGTTCACCCGTCTGTTTGTCGGTGTAGCGTTCGTTCATAGCGATGCCGAAATTGGCGACTGAGGTCCCGCTGGGCAGGAATTTCAATTCTGGATCTCGGGTGAGATTTCCCATCAGTATAACCCGGTTGTAACTTGCCATGGTTTCTCCTCTCTATGTGTGCACTCGGAACTTTTGGCATCATGTAAAAGCCAAAAATCCGCTGTCTGAAAAATTCGGTTAATACTTATTTCAAGCAGACTCGGTTGTATCTTCAGCCTCTACGTCATCATCTGTTACGTCTTCATCTGCAGTTTCTGTGTCATTGTCTGTCGCATCTTCAGCTGCTTCTGCGTCACCCTTCGGTGTTGATTCCTCTGCTTCGGATGTTGGCTGCTCTGCCTCGGCGGCTAATTCGGATTTCAACTTATCTATGTCGTCTTCATATTGCACGATCATGTAGCGCAAAATCGATTCAATGACAAGTAAAGATTGGTTTAATTCTGCGACAAAACTGGGAGCACTCTCAAAAATATAGAGCACATAATAGCCCTCATTCCGTTTTTGGATGGGGTAGGCGAGTCGCTTCTTTCCCCAAGGATCGACCTTTAGGAGAGTACCGCCGTTTTCAATGGTGCCCTTTACCTGATCAGCCAGTGCTTCTGCTTCGTTTTCATCATGATCAGGCGTAATGATAAGCAAGAGTTCGTAAGGTTTCAAATTTTCATGCCTCTCTTCGGACTGATGGCTCCACTGCCGTTAGAATAAAAGCAGGGAGCAGAGATTAATTACGTGAACTCCACCTGAATGTAAATGTACGTGTACCGAAAATACGATAACCTTCAGATAGAATTTTATTCGTTAAAATTAGTTGATATAATTGAGGGTGTTTCATAAATAA
>JAAXHI010000202.1 GCA_012270875.1 Candidatus Poribacteria bacterium
TCTGCCGCACGCCATGAATTAACTTCTCCATCTAAGACTTCCTCGGCTTTTGCCTGAATTGCTGGGGCATCGGTTTGAATATAAGCACTCGCACCAAGGAATTTATCTTCCGCACCCTGAATAGGTAGATCAGGACAATCTTCCGCAACAACCGTTGGCACCTGAATGGAAAGCCTACCTGACTGCGCACCGTTTAACGCAAGTTTTTGCTGGGAAGTAGACATGATAGCATCAGTGATATTTCCCGCTACGAGTTTCACATCTGCTTCAAAGTTCGTTGCCTTCGGTGTAGGACGTTTGCCAGAGGGGAGAATACGAGTTTTTAAAACGACATCAATCTCCTCAATGTCACCAAGGGCTGTCTCCTTATCCGTTTTTGTGGTTACCATGGAGAGACCCATCAACGGCGTTTCCGTTCGATAGGTTATACCGTCAGCATCAAGCCAAACCTTCGAGGTAATCCCATTCATCATATCCATCGTCTGACGCAAAACATAAACCTGTTTTTCTTCCCACTGATAGGTTAAAGTGTCTTGCGCTTCAACTTCGATTTCTGTTTTTATCGGCTTCAATAGATCGAAACTGAAAATGTGAAAGTTCCGTTTGTTGCCTATTTTAAGACCCTTCCGAAAGAGTGATTCCACGCCTATGAGTTCAGAAATTGTATCAGGTGGTACAGGAACTTCTGAGTCAGTCGTTTCACCGTTAAGTGTCGTCTTAATGTGTGCCACTCCATCTACAATATGTCCTTCCACCTGTTTCAGGCCCGACTCATTGGAGGTCGAGAGGAAGTGGCGCGGCATTGAATCGGAACCCGTATACTCGACGCGGGTGATTTCAATTGTTACGTTCGCCCCGAGTGCCTTAAGATTCATAACCACATCAACTTTGTTCCGATCCATTTTTTCACCTTGATATTCAGTCTTTTCGGTAGACATATACATGTAACCGATCTTGGTATTCATCAAGGTGAGGTTGTACCAATGCTCATTCGGATTTTCTGCCATATATATGTCCTTAAAGGTTTCCTGTTGTCCGACTCCGAACTTTTGGAGTAAACCAGCAAGTCCTCCCGACTTTTTGGTCATCTTGAGCGGTACAAAATGGTCACCACCGTTGACAACTGTAACCGGTTTTCCGAGGCGATCGCCATATCCGTCTTTATAGATACTGATTAGGTAACGACCTGCGGGCAGACCTGCTCGTACATAATCGCCGTTAGCATCAGTTATCGCTGTATATTCTGTACCATCTACACCAACAATCTTGATTTCAACGTCTTCAATCGGATTCTGCTTGTCGCTGGTATCAACAATTCGACCTCGAACGGTTCCACCATTGATAGCTGCATCTTGTGCGAAGGCGCCACTAACGGACATCCCGACGCACACGATGAGTGCTAACACGAAACTAAAACGAGCCATCTTTTATGTTCTCCTTTGGGGTTCTGTTTAATTGGGGAAAGAATATTTTTGAGTTATTGTTTTTGTATGTAACGTTACAATTATATCTGACGGTTCTACACATTGTCAAATCTTTTGTAGTGCCATCCTATAGTCGTAGCAAGTTCTATCTAAGCGCGCCACTTCTCTAAATGAGGATAGAAAAATGCTACGAGCGAATCGCCATCGCAACCGTATGCGTGTTACGCTGTTTCACCTTCCGATAATTCCCGAAGATTGTCCTAAAATTACGCTTGATAAATTCTCGGAGTCCCGAAATAGTGACGACATAGAGCCGTCCATTCGGTTTGAGGTGGTGTTTCGCATCCGACAGGAAAATTTGTAGGAGTTCTTTGCCAACATTCGCAGGTAGGTTAGAGACGATAAGATCAAATTGGATATTCGGAAGGTCACTAAACCCGTTACTCAGGAGAACACGACAATTCTGGAGTCGGTTCTGTGCCACGTTTTTGCGAGCGTAGTCAACTGCTACAAAGTCTTTGTCCACCATATAGACAGTTGACGTTTGGACGCATTTCGCAAGCGTGATGCCAATCGCACCGTATCCACACCCAAGATCAAGGCAGGTGTCTCCGTCTTGGATGTCCAGATGTTCAATCAACAGATGTGTTCCTGCATCAATTCCTTTTGGTGAGAAGAGTCCCCACGTTGCGGAGAAAGCGAGGGAAATTCCGCGTAATTCTGCTTGAAACACAGTTTCTCGTGCCGGAACATCTACTGCCATTTAATCAGGACCCCAAGCGTATCACCAGGAGAATTCCAGAGAAGGTCAAACGCATCTTTCGCCTCGGTGTAGCGAAAGCGATGGGTAACCATTTCAGACGCGTGTATCTCACCGTTCCGTATCTGCGCCAAAGCGCGTGCAGCAATCTGAGAACGGGGTTCATCTGTCAGGATGCCAGCGACGAGGCGTTTGCTCATCATCTTTGAAGAATGCAGCGGAAGCGGTCCCTGCTGATAGAGGGCAATCAGTTGAATAATACCATACTGACGCGTCATATCTTGTGCCTGCTCAAAAGATTTGACACCAGCATACCCACCGACGCAATCTATGACCAGATCCGCCCCTTTACCATCGGTAAGGCGACGTACCTCTTCAACTGGGTCCGTCTCATCAGCATTTACGGCGACATCGGCACCGAGTTGCATCGACAATTCGCATCGAAGCGGTAACGCATCCACGGTAATAATCCGCGCCGGGTCATAGCCACGTAACACTTGCATCATCAGACTGCCCACCAAGCCTTGACCTAAGACAACGACAGTATCCCCTGCTTTCACACCCGACGAGTCCGACCAGGCAACTGCACTCGTTGCAAGCGGAAGAAAAGTCCCTTCTTCAAAACCGACATCGCCAAGTGGCACGATGCGTCCATCAGTTGCGTCGGGTTCAGCGACGACATATTGCGCGTGCGGTGCTACAACCATAACCCGTTCGCCAACCTGATAATCCGTCACCTCAGTCCCAACGGCATCTACAATGCCTGTCAGTGAGTACCCCATGATTGAGGGTGGCACTGCCGCTTCCATAATGTACCGTCGAAATAATTCGGAACCGCGGCTAATTAACGTCGTATCCGTCTCTACCCGAATCTGTCGCGCGCTTATCTCGGGTATCGGCACCTCTTCTAATTGAATGTTACCGAAACCTTCCGGTTTGGTTACCTGAAGCATGTCCTTTTCCTCCGAGCGTAGGGGCGAGGGAACCTCGCCTACTGTAAACGTTTAACTAAATCTTCACT
>JAAXHI010000411.1 GCA_012270875.1 Candidatus Poribacteria bacterium
TCTCCGCCGCAGAGAAGGTATGGAGAGACAGGAATTTGCAGAAAACTGGCACATCCTTTTCCGCGATCCTGCTGATCCTGCCTATCTAACTCCTATTTTCCAAGATTCAGAATAGCAGTTCTCCTATTGTGTAGGAACAATCCTCAATTGTGATTCCCGCTTACACTTTCAGGGCATTTATAGTAAAACCTGAAAATATGGAGACAGTTGTTTGGCGATCAGAACTCTCACCGCAATCAGGGTCATTTAGTTTTAAAAATCTACTTCATATATGGATATACTTTTCTCTGTAGGAGCGAGCTGTGCTCGCGATATTTGAGAAAAAACATCAACATCTGTAAACGAAAATGAAAATCAAAACCGAAAACTAAATCGTCCTGCACCGCAATAAGAATTTTTGATTATTTTCGTTAAATCTGCTATCATTTTTGCAATTGATGTAATGGCACGCGGTTAAGCATATTTTCACTGGTTCCGAAACCTGTTTCTTTTTTAACCTCTCAAAAGGAGTTTATCATGAAAAGCGTTTTTATGGTTTTCGCAGTGATGGGCATACTCATCAGTTTTGCACCGTGTAGTAAAGCCAATCCGCCGGATGGGTTAGTGCTGCATCTGAGTTTTGATGAAAACACCATTGATGGTGATACCGCAAAAGATCTATCTGAGGAAGGCAATGATGGGATCATTAACGGTGCCGCAAAGATGGTCGCTGGAAAGCACGGCGAAGCGTTAGAGTTTGATGGCAAGAGTGCCTTTGTTGAAGTACCACTGGAAGATTCAATTACTTTTTCCACTGGCGATTCACTCACAGTCCAAGTGTGGGTAAAAACGGACGATGAACCGCCACAGAACGATGGGATTGTCGGGAACTATCGTCCGGGTACTGATGCGGTTTGGATACTCTCCGTTAGCGGCGACGACCCAGCGGCGCGAGGCAAGATGGGGTTTAGCGTTCGGGATAAGGGACGTGTGAGTAGTGCTGGGATAAGGTCTCCGGATTTCCTGAACGATGACAAATGGCATGTCCTCGCGGGTGTCCGAGACCAGAAAGCGAAAAAGATCCGATTCTATGTGGACGGTGAATTGATTGATGAAGTTGATGACAATACAAAGGACATCAACAGCGGGCAGTCGATTTGGGTTGGAGAGCACCTGAACCGATTTTACAAAGGACTGATAGATGAGGTGAAGGTGTGGAACCGTCCATTGACCGCAGCGGAACTTGAGCAATCAGGACAGCAACCGTCTGATGTTGAGGCCATGGAAAAACTAACGACGCTATGGGGTGCGCTCAAAACAGCGCACCGATAGCGTTCTATTCAGTAGGGGCGAGGTCACCTCGCCCCTACGGCGAACTTACTTTAAAAATAAAAACGGTATCTGATTTGATCGTAGGGGATATTTATGCACCACCCTCGATTAAATAATCAAAGTTCGTAGGGGTTGGGTCACCTATAAGAAACGCCCAAGCAAAAACACCCCTACGGTTCCACGGATGTGCAAATAATTATGGGATTTGCTATAAACTTTAACTTATCGAAAAAACGCTCACCCCACCCGACTCGTCACCAACAGCAATATCCCGGTCATTCGGTGCCCAAACGAGGCTTGTGACCCCCGCT
>JAAXHI010000587.1 GCA_012270875.1 Candidatus Poribacteria bacterium
CCGAAAGAAGTTACGCTCGTGAAAAAGTGGTACGCTCATATTTCTTGTGAACTCCCCGATACACCGAAAGTTGAACCGACACAAGCGATTGCTGTTGATATGGGAACAACGCATTACCTGTTCTCACTGCGAAGCATTCTGAAGGCGAAAAAGAGGACAACCCACGCTGGTATCGTCAGGCAGAAGGTTTACTCCGCAAACATGCTAAAGACCTTTCTCCTAAGAAAAAAGGTAGCAACCGAAGTAAGAAACAACAACATAAACTCGCTTTACATCAAGAACGAACTGCGAACAGACGCAAAGACTTTATCGGCAAACTCGTCTATAAACTTTATCATCATCAGAAAAACAACGTTGTTGTTACCGAAGCCTTACGCGTCTCTAACATGGTCAAGAACAAATACCTCAGCAAGAGCATCAGCGATGCGTCTTGGGGAGTATTCTTTGAGTGGTGTGGGAACATAGCCGAAAGAGACGGTTTCCATTTCCACCAAGTTAATCCCAAGAACACTTCGCAAACATGTTCGTGTTGTGGTCAGAAGTCGGCAAAGAAACTATCGTTGGCACTCCGAACTTTTCGGTGTCAGTTTTGTGGCACGGCTTTAGACCGAGACCACAACGCTGCGATAAACATACTCTTGAGGGCAGCTGCTGCCCTTCGTGGAGAGCGGTGGGTTGCCACCCTCTATGAAGCGAGAAACAAGAACGAAGCACGAGACAAAGGCTTGCAGCGTGCAACACAACTGACGTTGTTTGACGCAACAGCAAGCCCAAGTCTTTAGGCTTGGGTAGTTGACTAATATGATAATCTAATAGATAATAAGATATTTTAGTAACCTTAAACCGATGTTTTCCGATAGCCTCAACCTCTTGATCGGGACTTGAACGAAAGGGTTAATGTGTATCTCTGGAATAGACTTTTGTATAATAAATTTTCGCTTACAAGCTGCGCTAAAAAGTTCACAGTTTTCCTCATGCTCCTGCTTGTGTGGGGGTGTGATTCACAGGAACAGAAGCAGGGACAGCAATCCGCCGGACAGCAAGCCGTGCCGTCTGAGGTGATGGAATCCGTCACACCCCCTCCGCGTGCTGAAGATTGGCATACATTTATGCACGATTTAGGTTTTTCTGGGAGGAGTCCTGATAAAAGCCTCGCGCCACCACTGGCATTGCTGTGGAAATTTAAGACTGGTGGTCCGCTCTACGCTTCACCTGTAATCGCGAATGGCGTTCTGTATATTGGTTCGACGGATGGCAAATTGTACGCGCTGGATGCCAAACAGTGGGGGATTAAATGGGTATTTGATGCTGGCAACGCTATCCGATACGCTGCGACAGTGCTCGGAGATAGGGTCTATTTCAATGCGCGGAATAACAAGGTCTATGCCTTGGACACCAAAACGGGTGAGAAACTATGGGAGTTCAAATCGAAAAATTGGATGGACGCGCCCCCGGTTGTTGCGGATAACAAGGTTTATGTCGGTGTATTTCCTTCAAAGATCTATGTGTTGAACGCGAGGACGGGTACGATTGAAACGGTGCGCGAGCGGACGATCCATATCCGTGGTATCGAATACGGCTGTGCAAAAGGTGTGTTCCGTCCCGTTTTCCCTGAACATGATGCGAAATTGTGGAGAGATCAGACAGAGGGCAGCGAGAGTTATCCTATCATTGCGAATGATGTTGTCTATATTGGGGCACGCGATGGACAACTTCACGCTTTTGACGCTTCATCAAAGATGCAGGTTTGGACGTATCAACTCGGCGGTTTTGTGGAAGCAGCCCCTGCAATTTCTGATGGTATCCTTTATGCTGCATCAGGGAACGGCAGTGTCTATGCGTTCACAAACGCGAGCGAGGTTACAAATCTCGTCAACGGGAATGGCGCGACAGATACGCGGCGGATGGGGGTTGTGACGCATGACACGGCACCGGTTTACACCACGAAAGCAGGTGTCTCTGTGTTATTAAACCTCAATGATGCGGTGCGTTTGCCGATTATGCAAACTTCGGATGGATGGTATGCGGTTGAACTCCCGAACGGTGCTCAGGGATGGATGGATAAGTTCGCTTTTGGGGAATTCGAGGATACTGACGGTGTCATGTTCAACACGGCTTTTAGTCGTAAGGGTGGTCTCCCGACTGAAGCACCCGGTAGGATACAATTGCTTGAGGGTGCGGAGTTCCCGCGCTGGAGTCCCGATGGCGAAATCCTCGCATTTCTAAGAAGAAATGACTTAAGCAGTAGGTACTGGCTTGCGAATGAACTGTGGATTATGGATCGGAAAGGGGAACAGGCGCGAAGACTTTACGTGGGGCAGTTTTACAATCCGCATATCTCTTGGTCATTGGACATTAGGCTTTTGGCGTTTGAGGTTGACGAGGCGGGGGAACGTTACATCTATACAGTGGATTGGCAATTCGGACGGATTAAACAGTTGGCTCTTGGCGAAGGACCCGCTTGGTCACCTACCTCAAACCGCCTGGTGTTTAGAAGGCACGAAAAGGGGATGGATGTCATCTACCGCATCAATAGCGATGGTAGCGATTTAAAAGCGATAGCGCGTGTACCGATTGAACGCCCACGGCGCAATACCTATCTCCCTGCTCCGTCTTGGGCACCTGATGGCACACGCGTCGCTTTTGGTGTGAATAGCTCGAAATATGTTGGGATCCGCATCCAAAATATAGAAGGTGAACGCTTAAAGGAGATTCAGACGCAGCATCAAAAGGTTCGCCAACTGAATTGGTCAGCAGATAGCACGCAACTGGCTTATGTTTTGTCTGGTGGTAACCGTCCCGGACAGCGGATTGATAAGCAGTTGCACATATCGGAGTCGACATCTACGCTGACGCAGAGCCAGATATTAAAACACACGTCGCCTGCTTGGTCGCCGACTGGGAAACAGTTAGCGTATTTGGAGGGTGAGGACTGTGGCGGAATCCTTTGGAAAGTCTGGGTTTATGATCTTGAGAGCGGTAAGAAGGTGCCTATTGCCCGGACTTCGATGGAACTGACATCTGTTGTTTGGATGCCGGATGGTGAGCATCTCTGCTTGTGGCAAACGTCGGACTATCTGCGCGATAATGCGTATAAACCGGCGTTGACGCAGGCGTGGATTGTGCCTGTTGACATCCCTACTTTTGAATAGCAAGTTTTAGTTTGCAAGCTGCACTACTTTTGAATAGCAAGTTTTAGTTTGCAAGCTGCACTACTTTTGAATAGCAAGTTTTAGTTTGCAAGCTGCACTAAAAGGCCGCCTCAAATAAGGTGACCATATCTTCTTCCGTACAAACTCGCGGATTGAATTTGTGGCAGTGATCGAGCAT
>JAAXHI010000435.1 GCA_012270875.1 Candidatus Poribacteria bacterium
ACGAGTTCCCAGAACAACAGATCGTTGCCGAGGTTGTTCCCGGCTTGCTCAACGAAATCTACTTTGACATTGTGAAACAGGTTGTGCGTAATCGGGAGATCGAGCGTACCTTCTGTGTAGATAACAGTTTTCAGTCCGGAGAAGATGTTGTTGTGGAACCGGCATTCGGGTGAGTTGAGCCAGATTGTGTGTGCCCCTGAAACGCCTTCGGAGAGTTCATCGGAAATCATAAAGAGGTTGTTCATGAAATGGGTGGCATGTCGTGTGACAACTGCGTTCCCTGTTTCACTTGAGGTGTTGTTGAAGAAAATATTGTTGAAGACTTCCACTGTATTCGTAGATTTCCATAACTCAAATCCGCCGCTCCACTTGGCTGAATTGCTATCGAAAATATTGTAGGAAATATTACCGGTGAGGGACGAAATCCAGAATCCACCACCACCACCTAACCCGTTTGTATTTCTTGTAAATTCGTTATGAGTGATGTTGCCAGTCATGTTTTTCCCAATTACCATACCACATCCACGATTGCCTATAACAGTATTGTGAGTGATATCACCGGTCATGTTGCTTATAGATATCCCGCGGTAACCACTGTTTGTAATAGTATTGTGAGTGATATCACCGGTCATGTTGCCTATAGATATCCCTGATCTACCACTGTTTGTATCTCCACGATTGTCTGTAACAGTATTGTGAGTGATATCACCGGTCATGTTGTCTATAAATATCCCTGATCTACGACTGTTTGTAATGGTGTTGTGGGTAATAGTACCAGTCACCTTGGAAATAGACACTGCGCGGTAAGCATTACCAGTAAAAGTATTATGGGAGAAGTCCCCAGTGAAGGCACCAGCAGAAAACGCCCCAGCTCCTCCGACATATCCTCCTCTATGATGGCCGCTAAAGGTATTATGCGCGACGGTTGCTTCCAATGTCCCTTTAATCCAAAAACCCTCCGCCCTGTGATTCTGAAAGATATTCTCGGAGAGATCTCCTGTAGAATTGCCATGAACCGCAAGTCCACTCCACCCGTTATCAGTGAAGGTATTTTTCTGAGCAGCAATACTTTTCTGGCTCGATGCTCCGGTACCACCATTGTTGCTGAAGGTATTTCCGGTAAGGATGAGGGGCATATTGGA
Source organism: Candidatus Poribacteria bacterium (assembly GCA_012270875.1). Lineage (GTDB taxonomy): Bacteria > Poribacteria > WGA-4E > WGA-4E > WGA-3G > WGA-3G. Next base: position 1,143 of record JAAXHI010000435.1, read on the forward strand.
CCAAAGGCCGCCGCCCTTGTTGTTATGGATAACGCAATTCTCAAAGGTGCTCGGTGTCTCCTTTGTGCCGGTCGGATCGTACAGAATAATGCCGCCGACATGCTCGGAACGCAGAGAGTTCTGGACGGTCAGGTTGCGGATAGTGACCCTTTCCGTGTCTTCGCCACTGAGAATGGGCACGGTTGTCGCGCCAGTGTGCTGTCCATCAATGATACATTCTTCGGCGGTGGTCGTGCCTTCAAAGATCATTTCGCGGCGGAGTTTCAGCGGGAAGATTTCACGTGCGTTGCCTTTCGATGCATCCCCGTTGTAGTTGCCCGGGCGGATATGGACATGCCACGGATCCGGGAGATTATTTCTTTCACTAATCAACAGCGCGAAGGTAATCGACTGATACGGATTCGCCGCGGAGCCTCTACCGGTGGGTGCGTTTACGCCGTTCACTGCGTCTACATAGATATGTGTGTAAGTTTGGGCATGACTCACACCGTGAAGGGTGAGGGAAAATATAATGGCAAAAAATGCCACGCTGAGGTTTCGATATGTCAATAGCGTTTTCATGAAAATTCTCTCCTTTATACTGAACTCATAGCGAGTAAGAGCTAAGAATTCAAAGTAAATGGGGATCTGAAGGGGAAAGAAAAGGACACAAATTATCTCCCTTCTTTCCCTATCCTACTACATCCTTATGTTTTACTCAATATCACTTCACTGAAAAGGCGTTCCTGCAAACCGATAACCACTCTTACTGCCAATCCAAGGAATTGAGCAGAATTTGATGTGCTTCAGTGAGCGAGTCAAAGGTTCCTGCATCGACCCATTTGCCGTGAACAAAACTATATGCAAGTTCACCACGATGGATATAGGCATTATTGACAGCGGTTATCTCATATTCTCCGCGTGCCGAGGGTTCAACCGTACGGATGATGTCGAACACTGACGCATCGTAGAAATAGGCACCTACCACAGCGTAATCGCTTTTCGGATGCTTCGGTTTCTCCTCTATCGCGACGATATGGTTGCCGTTCAAGGTCGCCACGCCATAACGCTCAGGGTCATTTACCTGCTTGAGCATCACGCGTGCGCCGGTTTGTTGTGCTTGGTAATCGGAAACAGCTGGGTGGATAGGTGTCTCAAAAATGTTATCGCCGAGCAAGACGACGATTTTGTGACCAGCAGCAAATCCTTCCGCCAACGCGAGGGCGTGCGCGACCCCTTTTGCCTCCTCTTGCACCCGATAGGTGAACTCGCATCCGAAATCTTTTCCGCTCCCCAAGGCACTCACGAAGTCTCCAACATATTCCGGATTGGTTACGATAAGAATATCTGTAATGCCTGCCGTCGTGAGTTGTTTAACGCTGTGAAAAATCATTGGCTCGTTGCCGACTGGCAGGAGATGCTTACTCGTAACTTTGGTGAGCGGATACAAACGGGTGCCGAGTCCGCCTGCAAGGATTACACCTTTAAGCATGGTTTAGTTATTTTCTCCGCGTCCAGGGAAGGTAAGTTCGGCGACACCGGATTTATCCAAATCCCCCAGTCCGAGTTCAATCATCCGATCGTACTGCGCCTTCGTTGCCTCGGCGAGGGGTAGAGAAATACCCTCAGCATTTGCCAAGTCGAGGGCAATACCGGAATCTTTAGAGGCATGCGCAGCGGAAAAATAACACTCATGATCGCGCGCCTCCATGTCTTCTCCATCTGTCTCCAAGACCCGAGAATTTGCCCCAGTTTGTGAGAAAACCTCTTGCAACATCGCCAGATCCAAGCCGAGTGCCGCGCCTAAGCCGAGACCTTCGGCGAGTCCCGCTGTGTTGATGTTCATCACCATATTGACGAGTGCCTTGACCTGTGCTGCCTGCCCGGCTTCACCGATATAACGGAGTGAGACGCTCATTGATTCCAAGATTGGAAGTGCTTTATCGAACGTCGCTTTTTTGCCACCGCACATGAGGTATAAGGTGCCTTCTCTCGCCTGTGTGATGCTACTCGCCATACACCCTTCAAGGCTTTCCGCCCCATGTTTCGCGGCGAGTTGTTCGATGTCCACGTGGACTTGAGGACTGATCGTCGCGCAATTAATAAAGACTTTGCCAGATGCGCCTTGAAGCAGATTATCCGCCGCATCGTCCGAGAAAATTGTCCGCATCGCCGCGTCGTCCGTAACGACAGTAATGATATAATCTGCGAGTGCCGTAACCTTCGCGAGTTCTCCGGATGCTGTTGCCCCGATCTCTGTTGCGAGTTCTTGTGCGCGTTCGCTCGCTACATCGTATACAGCAACGACATCAAACCCTTCGTCGTTAAGATGTCGGGCGATATTTGCGCCCATTCTACCTACCCCTACAACACCAATTTTATAATCAGAATGCGCCATGTTTGCCTCCCTACTATTACTAACCTTTACACCGCAAATCTATATTATAGTAAAACCCGTAATTACTTATACACCAACACAGGGGCGAGGATACAATCCTCGCCAGCGGTGGTGGGGCATTTGTTCCGTGACGAACTGTAAACATATTTTTAGATTTTACTATAAATAAGTCATCCTGCGATTGTGGTGCTAATCGCTTTAGGTGGATTCAATTTTTAATTTTTACATATTTGCAGATGTTTGTCAAGTTTTTCGTATCTTCAGTTAGGATGATTTAGTTTTCGGTTCCGATTTCGATTTTCGTTTATAAATGTTAACGTTTTTTCGCAATATCGCGAGCACAGCTCGCTCCTACAGTGGAGAACTGAATACGCCTATAAAAAACTTAAAAAGTACTACCATTTTTTCCGAATTTGGTATAATATGGAGAATGATGAGCGGAATGCCGGTCAGTCAGGGTGCTTTGGCTGAAAATACATCAGCACATTTTTATTGACCTGAGGAGGACTCGCCATGAACCGTTTCCCATACGACTTCGGTCTCCGAATAGATCGGACCCGTTTTCTTGTCCTTGTTTTTGCTTTTCTCACGGTGACAATCCTCGGGTGCAGACAGGGCAGCATTAGTCTCGTTTCGCTTGACATCCGACTTCAGAACGCCGATAGCGTGTTTGATGCGGCAGAAATTATGGAAGTGCGTGACGAGGACCCAGAAAAGATGGAGAAGAATCGCAAGAAGCGGCAGGAACTTTACGATAAAGCGATAAAACTCTATTCAGAGGTCATTAAACGCGATACGAAAGGAAAGGACGCACAGCGCGCACATTACCAGATCGCTAAAATCTATAAGCGCCGCTACGATTGGGATCATGCGACTGAGCATTACCAAGCTATTATGGCATTAGATTCCACCGGATATTACGCAAACGAAGCAAAAAACGGGACAGCGAATATTCGGAAAAATCGAGAAGTCATTAAGACAAAGCGTGCCGAATACCAAAACTATAAGGCGATTTACGATAATGAACCCACAAACGAGACCTTTAATATTGCTGCAGAAGCACTTTACGAGGTCGCACGTGCCTATGAAAGTTTAGGGAACTATACCGAAGCCATCCCTCATTATGAACGGTTGGTTGAAGAATTTTCTGGACACGCCAAAGCACCGCAAGCACAATTCCAGATGGGTAACGTCTATTTTTACACGGTTTATGATTATCAGGACGGTCGGCTCGCCTTCATCGATGTCTCCGAGAAGTTTCCCAATTCTTATGAAGCACGCCAAGCCAGAACGGTCTTAAATCAGACTGCGGAGATTCTGCAGGAAATTAACGATCTGCAGGCTGAAATTGATAAGTATCGCAGCAAGAAAGCGATTGAGTCCCGACAAACTGGTCGAAAAATTAAACCTGCGGATATGTGGGTGGT
>JAAXHI010000298.1 GCA_012270875.1 Candidatus Poribacteria bacterium
CCCAAGTCTTTAGGCTTGGGTAGTTGACGGCTTTTTGCGAAGCACACCCGATGGTGCCAACTATCATCGTCTCCTTGTGCAAGATACCACATCCAGAGTTCGTCGCCGACGCGATGGACAGACCCGTAATAGATGACACGGGAACTGTCGGGGGCATCGGGTGGACCGGGGTGTACCACGATTCGCGTCCGATCGACACCTGCTCTGTAAGGCACAAGTTTTAACCGAACACCGTGTTGAAACGGGATACTGTAATCGTCGAAAGGGAACAGCACGATCTGGTCCGTGCTGATGGGTTCAGGGTTGTTTTTGATAATCATGTTTTAATGGTTGTCGGTTATCAGTCTTCAGTTATCAGTTAAAGAGGTTTCTTCTTAATTGGAAGCTACTCTTTTACGATTGCGTCATAGACGAATGGCTTGACTCGCTCACTCAGTTCGGAGAAGGGCATGTGTTGCGCAAGCGTAATTGCTACTAATTCGTCTCGCGGTGAAATCCAAAATTCGGTGCTTGTGCCGCCGATCCAACCGTATTCGCCGACTTGCGAGGCAGGCACCCAATCTGTCTGTTGCACCCGCACCGAGACACCGAGTCCAAAACCGAGTCCAGCATAACGCTTATCTGGTTTTTTGTCGAGCGGTATCAGGTGTTCAGGTAAGTGGTTGCGCGTCATTAATTCCACAGATTCCGTTTTCAGCAGCCGTTTTCCTGAAAGTGTACCCCTACCTGAAAGCATCAGACAAAACCGCGCAAAATCGGCGGCAGTGGAGACCAAACCGCCACCTGCGGATAGAAATTTCGGTTTCTCTATAAAACTATTTTCCGATATTTTTCCAGTCCCACCTTCCGGTGCGTCAATAGCCTGCAAGCCTCCTCCGTGCGTTGGACCGTACATGCCTGCGAACCGATTGATCTTCTCTGACGGGACGTAGAACCCGGTGTCTACCATACCTAACGGTTGAAAAATTCTCTCTGCTAAGAACACATCGAAAGGTTGATCGGAAACCACCTCGATTAATCTACCCAAAACATCTGCAGCGATGCTGTAATGCCATTTTGTTCCCGGTTGATATAACAGTGGAATCCTACCGAGCCGCTCAACCATTTCCTGTAAGTCGCATTCGTGTAGGAGATGTAGACCTTCCTCTCGATAGCATTTATCTACAGCAGTTTGCCCTGCCATATAACGCGCAGCACCGGGCAGTCCAGAGGTGTGTCGCATCAGATCTCGGACGGTCATATCCCGATCTGCTTCAACCAATGAGAGCGTCTCAGCATCCGCCGCTGCTGCCACTTTCAGTCCGCCCAATTCCGGCAGATACCTTGAAGCAGAGGCGTCCAGTTGTAATTTTCTCTCTTCACAGAGCATCATCATCGCAGCAGCTGCGATCGGTTTAGTCATTGAATAGATGCGGAAGATAGTATCTTTTTGCATCGGCTTGTTCGCTGCAATATCCATCATACCGTATCCCTCAAAGTGCGCCACTTTGCCGCGTCGCGCCACAACCGTAACCGCACCAGCGAGCTGTCCGTCATCAATAAACGCCTGCGCAGTAGCAGAGATGTGAGCAAGCCGATCCGCCGAAAGTCCTACCGCGTGTGGTGCCGCACTGATTTTGGAAATTCCGTCGTTGAGATGATACATCTGTTGTACTTTCACAATTTCCCTGTTAAGGTGATTATACCATTTCTGAATAACCGGTTCTCATTAACGAAAAACTGGTTCGTAGTCGCGCAATTTTGTGGCGTACTCGCCCAAATGCGACGTGCATTATTGCGCGCTTACATGCGCAAACCTTCCATGAGTCTCAAAATCTTGAAATGGGCATTTATTTTTTCGATTTAGTATTACATTTGTTATTTGATTGGCACGTTCCAAAGGAGAATGGTCCCTTCTTCACCACCTATGCTCGCTACGGTTTTTCCATCAGGTGCGAACGCCAGTGTACGAACGTAACCTTTATGTCCATCAAAGATGGTGAGATGCTGGTGTGTAGGAATCTCCCACAGGTGAATTTTACCGCCTGTATCTCCGCTTGCGAGTGTTTTCCCATCAAGCGAAAATGCTAACTCACAGACAACATGTTTGTGTCCTTCAAGACTTCCGATATGCCGTTGGTCGGTCACATTCCACAATTGGATGTGCTTGTCTCGGGTTCCAACTGCCAAGGTTTTTCCATCGTGTGAAAACACTAATGCCGTAAACGGTTTTGTATAACCTGTAGTGACGAGGCGCAGCTGCTTCGTGTTTTTCGTTTCTCTCACAGCAACGGTGCCGTGTTCGTCTGCGGTAACAAGGAGCGTGCCGTCCTGAGATAACATAAAGCGTTCTGGAGAAATTTCAAACCATTCCACAACTGGATTGTGTGAGTCGATTTCACTACGCGTGGCGATATTCCACATCTTATAGCCATCATTCTCTATAATAGCAAGGGTTTTGCCATCGCCAGAGAACTGAACATTTGGGGAGCGTGGAAATTCAGCGATTTTTCGACGCGTAGCGATGTCCCATATTGCGCATTCACCATTTCCGTTTATAGCAAGGGTTCTGCCGTCACCTGAAAACGTGGCACCTATACCGTACGGAAATGCTCCGAGTTGCTTCCCTGTGTCAACATCCCAGAGTTCGGTCGGACCGGATTTTCCGTGCCATCCACGACCATCCCGGTCTATAGTGCGATACTGAATTATGCTCACGAGAGTTTTGCCATCTGGAGAGAAATATAGTTCGTTTACCCATTTTTGGGCTGGTTTTCCATCTACAATTTCCCGTTTGTAGGTGTATGGCTCCGACGGTTGAATCGGCAGTGATAATTCATCGTCTGTTGACACTATAAGTTTTCGCATCTCGCGACCGGTGCGTCCATCTTGTATGCTAATTGTGCCGTCCTTGTTACCAACTGCAAAAATAAAGCCAACCGTCTGGTCAATAAACGCGTCCTTTGCAAACGACCAAACCCAATCTTTTCCGAGTCTGATTTTGGGTAAGTTTGGCGTGAAAGTGTTTAACTGTTCTCCAGTAGTGGTATCCCAAAAATTGACTGTCCCTTCCCAGTCTTTCCCTATGAGCGTTTTCCCATCGGTTGAGAATTTCAGATGAATCGGGTTGGTGGGGGTATTGAGAGACAACAGTTGTTCACCTGTTTCTGTACGCCAGAGACGGATGGTTTTGTCGCGTGTACTACTTGCGAGGATTTTGCCATCTGGTGAAAATGCGACATGCATCGCGGTCTCTGTGTGTCCTATAATTAGGGAAGTTTCGGATCCTGTGTTAACATCGTATAGCCAGACTCCAATAGAACTTGCAACAGCCAAGCGTGTGCCATCATCGGACAGCTGCATATCGGTTATAACGCCTTTTCCGAGCCGTGCCTTCGCACCTTCGGGTAAATTGAGTTGTGTGTAGTCTTCAGCGAAAGTGTTTGGCAGAAATAGTATTGAAAGCAGAAATAGAGTTAAAAAAGTGGAGAGTGATGTGGTTTTCATTGTGGTGTTTCCTTTTCGATCAGGTTTTGTGTGTTGTGAATTTTAATTTTTTCTTTTAAGAATACCACAAAAATTATACTAAAGTTTGGACAATA